>JACRDV010000082.1 GCA_024860865.1 Methanobacteriota archaeon
CAGCGGCTAAATTCAAGGAAGATTTGAATGAGTTTAAAAAGCTTTTTGGGCAAGCAGCAAGTGAAAAACGTAAAATTTTGGCTCATCAAGAATGAAATCAGAGCTATTGGAATTGATGATGCTCCTTTTGTTTCAAAGGCGCGTGGCCAAAAAGTAATTATTATTGGTGCAATTTTGCGCGGAGGGCAATGGGTCGAGGGTGTTTTAAGAGGCAATATAACTATTGATGGTAATGATGCGACTGCCGAGCTTGCTAATATGATCAATAAATCAAAACATAAAGATCAGTTGAGAGTAATCCTGCTCAATGGTATCACACTTGGTGGTTTTAACATAGTTAATATCAAGGAACTTTTTGAGAGCACGGGCATACCTGTAATAGTAATTACCAGAAAACACCCTGAATTCAATAAAATTAAAAAAGCGCTTGAGAACTTCGATGACAAAGAAGCCCGCTGGAAAGCCATTTGTGCTGCGGGGCGCATTTATAAGGTAAAGTCAAAAGCTGGTGAGAATCCAATTTATATGCAATTCATTGGGCTTGAAAAAAAGGATGCTGAAAAAATTGTTCAAATAACCTCTGGTAGAAGCATTGTTCCAGAACCAATTAGAGTCGCCCATTTAATTGCCTCGGGAGTTGTCAAGGGCGAGTCGGTTGGGAGAGCGTAATATTTTCAAATCGAATTAACATAGCACTTTAACTTTATTAATTAGACGAGAAACGTAAATATATCCTTGCAACGGAAAGTATTTGAGCTCTTGGATAGTAAGAGAAAAAATCCCAGATAGGAGAAATATGAAATTGCAAAAAACTATAAAGAACTTTTTCGCAGAGCATAAATCCCTAAAAAAAGAAATTTTGAGCACGGTTTTTTATGCTATTCTAGGGATCGTGCTTGGGTATTTAGTTTTAAAAGGGGCTTCCTTCGCTCTAAATACCTCTATGCCAGTTGTTGCTGTAGTTTCTGATAGTATGGTTCCAACTTTTTCTAAAGGCGATCTATTGTTTGTAAAAGGAGTTGATTCAAAAGCGCTAAAGGAAGGCGACATCATAGTTTTCAAGGTTCCACTTCAAACGCCAGTTGTACACAGACTAATTCGAATAAATGGCGATGGTACCTTTACTACTAAAGGTGATGCGAATCGCGATATATTACCATTTGAGAGGCGAATTCACAAAGAACAAATTATTGGGAAGGTCATTTCTTGGGGTGATCGGCCTATTGTTGTACCAAAGTTAGGTTGGGTCAAAATTATGTTTTCTGGTTATAGGTGATAACATTCGCTTTGCTTCTGGTTACTTCTTTTTTATTGAAACAAATTATAAGAGAGTCTTTTGATTAAAATTAGAAATTAGTTAAAAAAGGTTCAAACTTGATAAAGGACCGTAAAACTTTTCGAATAAAATTATAACTAATTTTTAAACTTGTTATCACTACATTTTCGTTCACAAGAATCTAAGTGTCTGGAGGTACTTTATAGGTTTTTATGGCATGTTTCATTTATAACTTGATTTTTGAATGAATTTATCACAAAATACTGCAACACTTCCAACTTATTCACAAAACATGTATTTTGGGATTCTGACTCTACTGCGCCGGTTTAAAAATCCTCCCATTTGTAAAAGTTAAATTATAAAAATAATATATATAAATAAATAGATAATTAAACAAATAACGTTAAATTATTATTTGCCGAATGTAAAAGGAGGGTTGACTGGCGTCAGACTATCTTAAATATTCGAAAGTCGAATTAATTACCAAGATACTCATATTATTATCGAAGAAGAGGGGAGGTTAGTATGGAGAGAATTAATTGGATTGCACCCATAGGTAAGCTACCTCAAGACAAATCTTTAAGAGAAAAAATCGAAGCGTTGCCTGATGCTTCTTCCATTAAGGATGTTATGGAAATTCTGCTTGCAACTGGACAAGAAATTAAGATAGAGAAGATTACTATTTTAAATGAGGAGGAATATTCTCAGCAGTTGGATGTCTAGTTTTTATTTTCTTTTTTTCATGTGCGAAAATTTTAATTAAACCTAACAAAAAAAGTAAACACATGTCCTCTATACCTAATCTTTCCTATTTTCTAAGTCAAATTAACTTACGAATTTACAACGGTTGCTTACGAATCGATAATGCTATAGAAGGTGTTCTTGACTTAAACTGGTTAGAAGAACATAAGCTTTTGTACCAGAAAATACCTGGGGCATATCCCTATGCCAAGAGACTTTTACTTTCAGGCCAAAATGGACAACCATGGGGGATAGTAAATCTTCGAGCTATAAATCCGGTTGATCCTATAGATCATAGAAAGAGACATTCTAACATCTCCGAAACGTACTTAAAACCTCCTAATCAAATGAATGAGGGTAACTATAATTACATCACCTGTTTAAATACATACGACGCTTATGGTCAAAAAGTAAAATGCGTACCATTTATTATGCCAAATCCTGATTTTGGTATGTGCGCACAGGCATCGGTCTGGATATGCCTTAAAATCCTTGAAGGGAAAAGCCGAGGAGCTGTGCCTTCGAAAACAATCCCAGAGATCCAACATTTGGCAACCGGTTATCACTTTTCGGATGCACGTGGTCTTTTGTTTTCTCATATACGTAGACTCATAAAAATGAACAATTGCAATTCTTTTTATTACAATAATAAACTGATGGATCTCAGTGATGATGAAATGGTAAATATCATCTATGCTTATGTAGAATCTGGTCTTCCTGTCATAATAGGAATAGACGTAAGTAGAGTCAAATGGTGGGATAATCACCCTACAGGGTATCATTCAGTAGTGCTAATAGGGCATACAATTGATGGAGATACAGGAAAAGTTAATGGATTTATTCTTCATGATGAGAGCAAATACCCTTACCTTACTATAACGAGTGATGAACTGCTAAATGCATGGGGTCATAAAAAAGATAGCACTAATAGCCAAGTAATAAGGGAAGCAGTCGTGGGCGTGCCTCCTGTAGTACAAGTCGGGTATGAGAATGCTTTAAAATGGAGATACCTACTTGATTCGCTACATCTAGGAGGACTAATAAAAACAAACCAATTTCCTATCCGTCCTTTTCTTCTTAGTTATACAGATGTTAACATTCTTTTTAAAGAATTTGAATTTAGCAATACAAATTTTAAGAAATTATTCTATCAGTACTTTAGTAAAATTCCACCAAAAGCATGGATGTGGCTACTTATCTTGCATGTTCATGAGAAACAAAGATTACAAAATGAGTTTGAGGGATTAATTCTATCGGATGCTACAGAAAACGATAATTTATTGTTTCTTGCAGTAGAAGAAAAGATTATTATCTACTTATCGTCGGATGATAATAAGTACTATCAAGTCATACTTCAAAATGGCGAGGTTAAAGAAGAAGTGCTAGAGATTAGGTGATAATTTTTTCACTCGTGAATAGTTCAAAAATATATATAACAACAAAAACCCTTTACGAGTTAAACCTTATATAACACTAAAAATTTTATTTTTTGAAATTGTTTCTATCGGATAGAGATGATCATTTGCTAGTTTTAGAGTGCTTAACTATATGAGCCAAAATAGAAAGTATCTGCCATCAGTGGAAATTGAAAATTATTTTGAGTTATACTTAAATGACATAAAACACATGTAAAAAAGGAGGAAGTATATATGCAATCTTCTATTGCAGGAGAGTCTGAAACTGATAAAAAAATTTGGTATACTTATCATAGCAACGCTCTTCAAGCAGCAAGGGAAGCTATCGAGTTAGATGAATCTATTAAGGTTCGGCCTAAGGATGAGGATAAAAATTTAATTTGTGTAAGAAACAGTTTGCCTCCGGAGTTCTCAGAGAAGAAATTGCTCGAGTTTACGAAGACTGGAACAAAAAAAGCTGGGAATAAAGAGAGGAAATAAATAAATTTGTAAAGGAGTAACCCGAAGTAAAACGAAGGTTATAGGTGATTCCACGAAAGTTAATTGCTTTTGTATGTGTAGAGGACGTGAAGCTCCAGCCCTAACTGTTGATGCTATAATCCAAAAAAACGATGGAACTATTGTTTTGATTAAAAGAAAAAAAGAACCATTTAGAGAATGCTGGGCTCTCCCAGGTGGATTTGTAGAGTGTGGAGAAACTGTTGAACAAGCTGCAAAAAGAGAGTCAAAAGAGGAAACTGGTTTAGATGTATCTGTTACCAAATTAGTTAACGTGTACTCTGATCCAATGAGAGATCCTAGAGGCCACGTTGTATCGATTTGTTTTTTAACTGAAGAACTTGGAGGTAAATTGTTTAAAGAAACGCCAGAAACTTTCGTCCAAACGTTTAATAGAGATGAACTAAAAAATTTAAAGTTTGCGTTTGATCATCTTCAAATGCTTAAGGATGCAAATATTCTCTGAGGTCTTTTTATGGAATTTTGCCCAAAATGTGGCAGTTTGCTTTTACCACAAGAAAATGAGGGAAAATTTTCGCTTATTTGCAGGAAATGTGGCTTTATAAAAGATTCGTTTGACCACAATAGCTACCGATTTAATGAAGCGGTTAAGCCAAGGAATGCAATCGTTGTAGCTGATATAGAAGGAAAGATAGATCTTTTACCGAAAATTAATGCTGCGTGTAAGAAGTGCGGAAATTTTGAAGCATACTGGTGGATGCAACAAACTCGCGCTGCTGACGAACCTGAAACCCGATTTTATCGCTGCACTAAGTGCGGATTCACCTGGAGAGAATTTAGCTGATCTTCAAAGGGCAAAACTTAACTCTTTATATACTAATGAGATATTGGGAAAGCTATGGAAGCCTTTGAAAAATCCATTTATAAGTATGCCTCGGCTGTAGAACGAAAAATAAAAGACATTGACCCGGCAAAAGATGCTAAAGTTAAAGTTCTAGGAATTGTTGTAAATAAAGGCATAGCTGAGGGATCATTTATTATTGATGATGGCAGCGGCCAGGCATTAATTTCTATTGATGACCCAACGCTTTTAGATAACATCAAGGAGGGAATCCCTGTCAGAGTTTTAGGGGTTCCAATTAAACGAGAGACTACGATAGAGATAATGGCGGAGATTCTACAAAACATGGAAAAACTTGATATGGAATTGTTTAAACAAATAAAAGAAATTGAAGAAAAAATAAAAAAATCTCGCTTTTAGGGGTGAATTTTTTTGGCCTTCCGTGCAGTAATGAGTGAAGCTCGAACCATGAAGTCTCTTGCTGAAGCTATTTCAAATCTAATTGATGAAGGTGCTTTAAGAGCAACAAAAGAGGGCATCAAAATGAGGGCAGTTGATCCTGCTCATGTTGCAATGGTAATTCTTGATTTATCTTCCAAGGCATTTGAAGAATATGAAGTAGATGGAGAGACTGTTCTTGGGATAGATCTTGAAAAATTCAACACTATTTTACGGCGTGCAGGCCCAAATGAAAGGTTAGAAATGAAGTTGGATGAAGGCACCAATCGCCTAAAAATTACTGTTAGAGGGATTTCTACAAGGTCATTCAATTTGCCATTAATTGAGGTATCTGAAGAAGAGCTCAGAGTGCCCCAAATTGATTATCCTGCTCAACTTAAAATTGATGCTGGCGTAATACGTGAGGGATTAAAAGATGCTGAAACAGTATCTGACCATGTGGCACTAGAAGTCGACAAGAACACATTTTATATGCGAGCGAGCGGTGATGCTGGCGATGTTGAGGTCAAACTAGGAAAAGATGATGAAGCTATGGTTGAGCTAAATGTTAAGGAGACAGTGAAGTCGTTGTTTAGCATCGAATATTTAGATGATATGATGAAAGCTTCGTTAGCGACTGATGTAGTTTTAATCAGCTTAGGCAACAATCTGCCAGTTCTTCTTGAGCTCAAACTCGGGGCAGAGGTTGGAAAAATAGTATTCCTATTGGCTCCACGAATTGAAACTGCTTGAATTAATTAATTTTTAACCACCATCCCTTTAAATCACAGTTCGACTTCCAAATATTAAATTTAATATCTTCTGTTTTACTCTTACTGATTATGGTTGGATTGGAATATCTCGCTAAGTACCCCTTTACAAGGGAAGCATCTGGATATGTTGCTCAACTCAATATTAATCCGGTTGACCTTATAACAGAGAGAGCTTACTTAAATACTAGGGAAAGGGGCAAAGCCAGAGTTTTTGAAAGTTTGGAATTTGGGCTTATCCAAAATAAATCATCTGAACACCTAACTGAATTACTTTCATATCCCTTTGCTCGAATTATTGTTTCGCTTGTTAATGATAGGTACCTTATTAGACGCTATGCCTTGGCTGAGGCTAAGAGAGCCTACGGATTTCTAATTAATGAAGACACAAATAGGTTACTAGAAATTGCACAACGCACATTCGGTTTAAATGTAAGGCTTGTTGAGGAAAATCTAACTTTGCCTTTTATTTTCAAAATGTATTTTACTGATTATCTCAACCTTACAGAGAATCTCAGAGCGATAGAATGGAAACTAATCAATCGATTGCTTGTTAAAGGCCACGTTTTACTTAGGAAGAGAGAGTTTGCTAGATTAATTTCTGAAAATTTGAAAAGAAAGACCGAGCGCGAATTGCCACTTAAGCTAGACAGGAAGTTAGAAGCTCATTATGAAAATATCGTTCAAGAAGTTCATAGAGTTCTTATTGAGAGAAAACCAAGCATGGAAGTTTTTCTCCCGAAAAAGGCCGAAATCCAATCATCGCCCCCTTGTATGAAAAGCCTATTGGGAGCAGTTCAAGCTGGAGAAAATGTCCCTCACCAAGGAAGATTTGCCATAACAGCTTTTTTGCTTAACATTGGCATGAAAATTGATGAAATAATTCAACTTTACTCAGCTTTCCCAGACTTTGATGAAAAGAAAACGAGATATCAGCTGGAGCATATCTGCGGGTTGCATGGATCTCACATTAAATATGCCCCGCCCTCTTGCAGTACCCTTAAGACTTTCAACCTTTGTTTAGATCCTGATGAACTCTGTCAAAGAATTAAACATCCTCTCACGTATTATAAACTGAAGTTGAGTGGAACAAATGGATGAAATAACTCAAAAATTTATTGCTAAAAAATTTAGCGAATACTATAAGACTGTTGAACTATGGACTCCACCAGAATTTGAAAAACGTGAATTTGGGTTCATACCTTTTGGCGGGGGGATGATGATACGTCACAGAGCTTTCCAATCCAAAATTGAATTGCAAAATTATCTTCAAAGAACTGCTCCAGCCCATGCTTATCATTCTTCTGCCTATTATCAGAATCCAAGCGCAAGTACAATGAATGAAAAACGATGGCAAGGAGCTGACCTCATTTTTGATTTGGATGTGGACCATATCGACACGCCGTGCAAACAAGTGCACGATAGCTGGAGTTGCAGGTGTGGCTATGTTGGAAAAGGAATTAAACCTGAAAAGTGTCCTAAATGTGGAGGAACCAAATTTTCTGAGCTCAATTGGTTGTGTGATGAGTGTTTAACCGCAATTAAAAAAGAAGCGTTAAAACTCATTTATGAATTTTTATTAAATGATTTTGGATTCAAAGAAAATGACTTGTCAGTTAACTTTTCAGGGGCGCGAGGGTACCATATTCATGTTAGGTCAAAATCAGTTAGAGAATTATCCCAAGTTGGGCGCAGAGAAATTGTAGATTACATAAGAGCAGAGGGGTTATTCCCAGAGTTTCATGGACTCAGAAAAGATAAGGGGCGCATAGTTGGACCTAAACTCACAGACCCCGGATGGCGAGGCAAATTAGCTAAAGTAGCCCTGGAGTTTCTGGCTCAAGCTACTATTGAAGATTTAAAACAGCTCCCAGAAATTGGAGAGAAAAGCGCTGCTAAAATCATTGAGAACAAAGCTCGAATTATCAAAGCTCTTAAAGAGGGATATTGGGATGCATTGCCAGTCAGGAGCTCCAGCCATTTCTGGTTAAATTTACTTAAAATTGGAGCGGTGAAGTTAGGAGGAGAGATTGACCAGCCTGTAACAGCTGATGTAAAAAGATTGATTAGACTTCCTACTACAATTCATGGGAAAACTAGCTTTAGAGCAACTCAAATTTCGATAAATAAACTTGAAGGCTTTGATCCTTTATCAGAAGCTGTTGTGTTTGGAAAAAAAGAAATCTCAGTTCAAATAAATGAAGCCCCAAAGTTCAGACTTGGTGAAGAAATTTTTGGGCCATTTAAGAATGAAAAAGTAGTTCTACCTGAAGCCGCTGCAATGTTTTTAATTTGTAGAGGAGTTGCAAAACTAAATGGAAAAACTAACATATGAAAAACTTCGCCAAATTCAGCACGAAGAACAAAACTCATCGAGAATTCAAGCAGTTGATGAAAATTTTTATGAAATGTTACAAAACTATATACAAGAATTACAGAAAGCATATTCGGAAAGTCAAAAAAAGGGATTTTCATCTAACGTTGTAGTATTAGAAGATGAACTTAAAAATGCGCGCAGGGCAATAGAGACAATTTATGATATACGCGAGCGAAAAATAGTTTTACAAGCTATGGCAACAGCTAGAAGCAAGAAAGAAACTGAGATTGAAAATCTTACTCCTGAAGAAAAAAAGCTTTTCGAAGCTTTAGTCAAAGGGCTTAAAGAGCAACGAGACCAATTTCTTATAAAAATTCTTTCAGGTGAGCAAAAACCTGAACTCCCAATTAAAATCATTGAGATGCCAAAAATTGAACAAAAAGCCCCGGTAATCCCAATAACTCTCATTCGATTCGTAAAAAATATCGATGCTATAGTTGGAGTTGATGGCAAAACTTATGGTGCTTTTAAAAATGAAGATATAGCTGCTCTACCAGCTTTAAATGCAAAGGTTCTGATTGAACGAGGAGTTGCTAGGGAAATTAACTTAAAGACGTAGCTCAAAAAATTAGATGCTGACCAGACTGCGTTGTTGGTCTCACAAAATCGAACAGTCTCAGAAAGCCATATTAAATAAAACGTAACTCTAACAGCTCAGAGGTCGATAAAGGTGAAAATGCCCCGAAAAATCCGAACTTTCTGCCCTCATTGTAAAAAACATACTCAACATGAAGTTCATGCTGTAAAGAAGCGAGCTCGTGGAGAGCTTAGCTGGGGACAACGCCATTTCAGAGAAGTTTACAAAGGATATGGCGGATTTCCTAGACCGAAACCATCGAGCGAAAAACCAACAAAAAAAGTTGACCTTCGCTTTAAGTGTAAAGAGTGTGGAAAGGAGCACATGCGAGGAAAAGGCTTTCGTATAAAGACGCTTGAATTTACTGAGTAGGAGGATTTAATTGACAAAAAAAGTCGTCACTCAACCAAAAAGTAGGTTCTTAAAAGTCAAATGTTCAGATTGCGGAAATGAACAAGTGATCTTTGGTTGTGCAAGCACTAACATTCGATGTTTAGTTTGTGAAAAAACATTAGCTGAGCCTCTTGGCGGAAAAGCTGAAATTAAAACCAAAATAATTGAAGTTTTGGAGTGATTAAATAATTGGCTCTAAAAATAAAAGAATTTCCAGAAGAAGGCGACTTAATAATTGCCACTGTAACCAAAGTCATGCCTTACGGAGCATTTGTAAAACTTGATGAGTACGCGGACAGAGAAGGATTAATTCACGTCTCTGAAGTAGCTTCAACTTGGGTTAGAAACATAAGAGACCATGTTCGAGAGGGACAAAAAGCCGTTGCTCGAGTTTTAAGAGTTGACCCAACAAAAGGGCATATCGACCTCTCTTTAAAAAGAATTACTGACCAACAAAAGCGAGATAAAATCCAAGAATGGAAGCGCGCTCAAAAAGCTGAGAAATTATTAGGGCTTGCTGCTAAAAAAATGAGGAAGCGATTGAAAAAAGCATATGAAGAAATTGGCTCAAAGCTTGAGGAAAAATATGGAGAGCTGTATGCTGCCTTTGAGGATGCTGCTAAAAAAGGAAAGGATGCTTTAGTAGCAATAGGAATCCCAGAAAAATGGGCCGATACTTTGACCAAAATCGCCCAAGAAAATGTTGAATTTCCAAGCGTTGAAATTGTTGGTTATGTTGACCTAAAGTGTCCTGGTCCAACCGGTATAGAAACAATTAAAGATGCTTTGCTAAAAACTAAAGAAATAAGTGAGGATGATGCTAAATTAGAAGTAACATACGTAGGCGCGCCAAGATATCGAATTCATGTAACTGCACCTGACTATAAACTTGCTGAAAAGGTGCTTGAAAAAGCAGTTGAGGCAACAACTTCAACGGTTGAAAAAGCTGGCGGGAGCGCAGAGTTCCATCGATTGACTAAAAAAGGAGTAGTGATATGAAATATCGACTCTGGAAGTGCGAAGTGTGCAATCAGTATACTATCCACCAAGATAAATGTCCATATTGTGGGGGGAAATTAAAAGTCCCACATCCGCCAAAATTCTCGCCTGAAGATCCTTATGGAAAATATCGAAGGAAATTAAAAAAAGAAATCTTAGTGAGGGAGGACAAATGGAAAAAACATTGATCAGGTTGTTTAAAGAGCCGAAACTCGATAATCCAATGTTTATCGAGGGATTACCTGGAATCGGGCATGTCGGCAAGTTGGCAGCTGAGCATTTAGTTGCTGAGCTAAAAGCCGAGAAGATTGGAGAGGTCTATTCACCTTCATTTCCACCTCAGGTTCTGATAAAATCTGATGGTACAGTAGAGCTGATGAAAAATGAGGTATTCTTTTGGAGAGGTAAAAAGCCTCAAAGCGATTTGCTTCTCTTGGTTGGGAATACTCAAGGTTTAACACCCGAAGGGCAATATGATTTGGCTGATAAAATTCTTGATTTAGTTGAAAAATTTGGAGTTAAAAAGATGTTTACATTAGGTGGATTCGCAACTGGAAAACTTGTGGAAGAACCTAGGGTCTTTGGGGCAGTTACTGACACAGAGCTAGCAAAAGAATTAGAAAAATACGGGGTTGTGGTCAAGGGAGAAGAGGGCGGTGGCATAGTTGGAGCTTCAGGGTTATTGTTAGGCCTAGGCAAAGTGCGTGGAATGCAAGGTATTTGCTTGCTTGGAGAAACATCAGGGTACCTAGTAGATGCAAGGTCTGCACAAGCTGTTTTGGAAGTTCTAACAAAAATGCTCGGTGTTAAAATTAATATGACTGAACTCGAAAACCGAGCAAAGGATACAGAGAAATTCATTTCGAGATTGCAAGAAATGGAACGGCGGGCTTTAGAGCAAATGCCAAGGCGGGTTCCAGCAAGTGAAGAAGACCTCAGATACATTGGTTAAAGTGTTCTCAGGAATTAAAGAAAATGATTTAAACTTGTTTGTGGAGTCGTGGGTTTACTCATAATTCTATCTCTATTTTCGAAAATCGGTATGCCGTACTTACCATCAAATCCTGGAACATACTTTATATTTCCTTCTCTTACTCTTATTATTGCATTGACAATTTTTTCATTTGTTACTTTTACTAGTTCTTCTTTAGAGACATTTAATAGAACATTGAGTTCATTCCCAAATTTCTCTATTAGTTTATCATGCTCTTGTATAACTTTTTGTGAGTAAAGTTGATTAATGCCCATAGTATAAGAGATGATTTCATATAGCGGCAACAAAGTTTTGAATGGAATTGCGTCTTTAGGAACATAACCTTCTGGTCTATCGGCTAATTCTTCTACTCTATGTAGCACTCCGATAGTTAGTTTTCTTCTGCATTTTGGGCAAATATTGCCGAACTTCTTTGCTTCTTGTGGGCTAAGGCTAATATTACAATTTCTATGCCCATCGAAGTGGTATTTCCCGTAACTTGGATTTGTCTCAATTGTAAACAAGAATCTCTTTCTATCTTTCTTTTTTATAGCATAATAAATTTCTTTATAGCTAATTTCTTCCAGCTCGAAAACATTTGCTTCTCTTCCTAAGCGCCAAGGGTGTGGAGAGTGTGAGTCTGAATTTGAAACTAATGTAAACTTATCTAAAGAAGATAACCGCCAGTTCATCGCAGGGTCTGAATTTCCACACCAAAGTGGAATGCCATTTCGACGAATATAAATGACATGATTTGGAACTGCTGCACAAAACACCAAGCCATTATAATCGACCCAAGATTCTATGTAATTATATTTTTTTATTGTTGATGGCAAAGTTATGGGTTTATTTTGCCTAATGAAATAGGCATCCCAAGAATTTTCTTTTTGTCTATATATTTTATTTTGAGAAGGAGAAAGAAAAGGCGTTCCTTTTTCCTTTTTTAGCTTATAATAAGCCGAAATCCCGATTTTTAAGGCTATTTCTTGCAAATCATCGCGTAGATGAATTGAGGTTGTGGTTGCCGATAAACCTTTTTTATTTCGTCCATAAATATGTCCATCCCCTTTAAGATAATATTTGAGCAAAATTTCTAGCAGTT
The DNA here is from genome assembly GCA_024860865.1 of Methanobacteriota archaeon. GTDB lineage: Archaea > JACRDV01 > JACRDV01 > JACRDV01 > JACRDV01 > JACRDV01. The sequence goes on from JACRDV010000082.1 coordinate 12,362, forward strand.
CTTTTGAAAGGGATTTTATATCAGAAGGAATAAATTTTATATCAGAAGGAATAAATTTTTTAGAACAATTATTAAATTGTTTAAGATAATTAAATAGCTGATAGTTTCTCACTCTGAGGACATTACCCCATTGATAAGCCCTATAACCAAAACTTCTAAGAATTTGTTTCATTTCATTTAGTAAAGTTTTATTCTGATTACATACATAAACATCATAGCTACCATTTCCCCCATAGCTTACCCATCCTTCTGCTAACCAAAAACCAAAAAATTTTAACCAAGATTTCATTGATAATTTTTTTTCTTTTTTAATACGAAATCCCGAATAATACCAATTTCCGTGTTTTATCTTCGAAGCGGGTAATACGAAATACTTCTCGCTTTTGCCCATCCAAATACCATCTTTCCTAAATCGTTTTGCCCTACCAAATAGATGCTGAGCTTCTTTCAAAATGAACGGTTTTGGGTTTCGGAAATCGCAAGGAGCATATAAAAGTTTATGATTAGGGGTGACTAATAAGTCGACTCTTTTTGTCTTTAACCTATACATCTTTCCTTTGTATCTATAGGTGAATATTCCTATTGGTTTTTGAAATTCAATCTTATCAGTTTTGAGATTTAGAGTACAAATTTGATCAGAATATTGTACTTTAGAGAATTTTTTCCATCCATTATTGGTTAAAACTTCCGTTTTTTCATCATAGCAAGAAAGTCCTGTTTCTAAAGAAAAAACATGCTTAGTTTGATCTTGATAGCAATCTTCTACAGAATCAAATCCAGATTTGCTTCCTAATATCGACCTCCAAGGGGTCCAGATATGGCTACTAGTTATCATAATGTCTTTTGAAATGCTAATCAGAATCTCAACTAGTTCTGGTGCAGATATATTGAGGTTAGGTCTTCCATCGATACTGAGATTTCCATACTTGGATAAAGTTTCATTTATCTGCTCAACAATTTCAAAGGATGGCGCATGAATTAAATGATGGATATTTTTAATCTTTCCTTCATACTCAAAAATAGTCCCAATTTCGGTTGTAAGCGCGAACCAAATGCCGTTATATTTAAATAAACTAGTTCCTTCTATTGATTCTAACTTTTCTTTTAATTCAGCCAACCAGTTTGGAAACGTAAAATCCGATGTTCCTAGTAAGTTTAGTCCTTTGGTTTTTGCACCAGCTGCAAGTCCTTCCAAATTCATTTTTTGACTTGTTGCTCTTGAATACAAAGAGTGAACGTGAAAGTCCCCAATCACTAATACCAAGCTAACTCACCTTATACGAAATTTTTTACCGATTTTACTAACCATACTGACTTGTTGATCTACATGAGCACATTTTAGATGTTTTTGAACAGTATATGCAGTCTCAGCTCGTTTGCTATAATTTTGCCGTGAAATGACCAAAATTAAACCGCAGCATTTGAAAATCAGCAATTATTCTCATTTACTCCCTTATTTTCTTTCATTGGTTGTTCTCATTTTCTTGAATGTTTCCGTTTTATTTAAGCAAATTTATTACTTATTTGTTTTTAGTAATTTTCAATAGGTATAAAAAGTAATAAATAATGAAAATCGTATGCCAATAAATCCAAGCTCTCAGGAAAATCATAATATATAACCAAGAATGATTCTCTAGCATAAATTGAACGAAATTTGTTTTCAAAAAGTCCTGAGCTTTCAAACAGTGAGAGAAATGATTCAAATTAATCGTGAGCTATGCACTTATTGTGGTGGGTGCGTATGCGTTTGTCCAACTGGCGCCCTTGAGTTGATCGAAACTTATGTTGAAGTTGATAATGAAAAATGCAATAACTGTGGAATTTGTAGCGGATTCTGCCCAATGGGTGCCATAAAGCTTGATCGCACCGAGGCGAAATAATGGAGTTCGATATAGTTGTCGTTGGAGCCGGCCCAGCAGGCTCAAGCGCCGCAAGAGTTGCTGCTCAAAACGGCGCTAAAGTTTTGCTTCTTGAAAAGCGTCAAGAGATAGGTGCCCCAAAACGATGCGGTGAAGCTGCTCCAACTACCGAAGAATTTGAGAAACTCGGAGTTAAAATAATTTCTCAGGTGATAAGGAATGAAATTCGAGGTTATTCCTTTTATTCTCCAAAAGGAATAAATGTAAAAGTTGTTTGGGATCATCCAGTTGGATATATGCTTGAGCGCAAAATGTTTGATAAATTTTTAGCAATTCAAGCAGCTCAAGCTGGCGCTCAAATAATGGTTAAAGCTAGAGCAATTAATTTACTGAAGGGGAATGGTAAAATTGTCGGTGTAAAAATCAACCATTTTGGCGAAGAATTTGATGTTGATACTAAAATTGTGATTGCAGCTGATGGCGTTGAATCGAAAATTGCTAGATGGGCAGGCTTAAATTCAAAATCTCTTCGAGATGCAACTTCAAATGTCCAATTTGAGATGGCTGGTATTGAGTTAAGAGATCCAAACTTAATAGAATTCTATTTTGGAAGCAAAGTTGCGCCTGGAGGTTATGCTTGGATTTTTCCGAAGGGAGATTATACTGCTAATGTCGGATTAGGGATCAGAGGCGGACAAACTACTGCTTTTCAATATTTGAAGAAATTTATTGAGTCGAAAGAAAATCTAAGAAATGGAGCAATAATTGAGGTTAATGTTGGAGCAACTCCAATTGGAGGACCAATTGAAAAAACAGTTTCTGATAATTTAATTGCAGTAGGAGATACCGCTGGCCACATCAACCCCGTCACTGGCGGCGGAATATATAATGCTGTGCTATGTGGAATAATTGCTGGAGAAGTAGCAGCTAAAGCAGTCCAAGAAGGAGATACTTCTGAAACAAGGTTGTTTGAATATGAAGAAAGGTGGAAGAAAGCTATTTTAACAAATTTGGAAAAGGGTTTGCGAATAAAAAGTGTGTTGGAAAAAATGAGTGACGAAGAACTCGATGCTCTTGCTGAGGTCCTTGAAGGTAAAGATGTTGTGCGATTGTTTAGGGAAGATCCAATGACAGTATTTATAGAGCTTATGAAAAGGTCACCTAAGCTTTCCATCAAACTTTTACTTGATCTAAGCGGATTTCGAAAATGAGTTATATCCTTAAATTTTTTCTTTAATAGATACAAGAGATTAAAGTTTTCTTTTTTTTCATTGTTGTTTTATAAAGTATAGAAAGTTGAGTAGGCCACCCCATTTATACTGGTTGTTTTATTGTTGTTTTTGTTAATTATCAAAGTGGGAGAGATAAAAATTTTTAAATAGGAAACATCAGAAAACAACTGATATGCCTAGTGAATTTAAGGAACTTCCTGAAGAAGAATATTTAGAGATTTATTCTAGGCAAATAGTTCTCAAGGATATAAACTATGAAGGCCAGTTGAAACTTAGAAATGCTAAGGTTTGTATAGTGGGGCTAGGAGGCCTAGGCAGTCCAGCAGCAATTCAGCTGACAGGTATGGGTGTTGGACATCTACGTCTTGTTGACAGAGACATTGTTGAACGAACTGATTTGCATAGGCAATATCTTTATGGTGTAAATGTCCTTGGATATCCTAAAGTTGAAGCTGCTGCGAAGAGATTAAATGATTTAAATCCAGGCGTAAAGATAGAACCTTTGCCAATTTATTTAACAGCATACAATGTTGAGAGCATTATAAAAGGAATGGATGTTGTTGTTGACGGTTTAGATACAATATAACCCCGTTACATTATAAACAGAGCATGTGTCAAACATAGAATACCTTATGTTTTTGGAGCAGCTCTTGAGGCTTTTGGGAATGTGTCTACAATAATTCCCTATAAAACACCTTGCCTTGAGTGCCATTACCGCGATCTTAAGAATAGAATGTTTCCAACTTGTGCTGTAGCTGGAGTTCACCCTCCTATAGTTAACATAATCTCGAGTTTAGAGGTATCTGAAGCAGTTAGGATAATCACAGGTAAAAATCCAAACTTAATGAATAAAATGCTTTTTTGTGACCTTAGGAATCTTGGATTTGATATAGTACAAATTCACCGCAGAGAAGACTGCCCCGTTTGTGGGCTCAAACCCATCGAGAAAACCATTAAGCACGAAGTTATTGAAGAAATTTGTGGAAGGGGTGGGAAAAGAACATTTGTAGTTGCACCAAGAGAAAACTTAGAATTAAACATGAATACTCTATATGAAGTTTTAAAAACAAAAGGGTACATTAGAGTGAGAGCTAATCTTGGCATAAATATGGCCTATAATCAAAAAGCGATTAGCATTCTTAAAAGTGGCGTTATGATAGCAAAAGGCTTCGATGAAAGAGAAGAAGTTCTTAAAATTTACAAAAATATAATAGAAAACTTGGGTATCCCTTGGACGCGTGTAGAATAATTTAGAAAATATTTTGAATCAAAAATAGAGAGGTGTTATTTATTCAAACTTTATCTGCTTCTTTAGAAAAGTGCACTGGATGCTTAGTTTGTGCTTTAGTATGTTCTATGATTTATGAAGGAGCATTTAATCCTAGAAGTGCTCGAATAACAATTGTAAAGACAATAGCTGGGGTTCCAAAGGATATTAAAATTAGCGCTGTCAAATGCCCAATATGCATAAAAGAAGGAAAAAATCGTTGCGTTGAACTTTGTCCATTTGATGCTTTAAAAGCAGTAGGGATATAAATTTGAAGGTAAAGGTAGAGCTATTTGCCAATCTAAGAGAGATAGTTGGCAAAAAAGAAGTGGAAGAAGAAATTCATGAAGGGTCTACTGTATTTGGATTGGTCAAGCATATGGCCAAAAAATATGGAAAAGAATTTGAAAGCTTCATTTTCGATGAGAATGGAGAGATTCAGGCATTTATTACTATTTTAGCCGGAGAAAAAGAGCTAACTAAGGTAACAAGTGGCTTTAATGTGGAGTTAAAAGAAGGAGAAAGGGTTGCTATTCTTTTACCATTTTTTGGAGGGTAAGAGTTGAAGTTATATGGATATATGGAAAAAATTTTGCACGTAAATTTAAGTGAAGAAAAAATTTGGACCGAGCCACTGAAGGAAGAATTTGCAAGAATGTATCTCGGTGGCAATGGATTTGCTGCTCGAATATTATATGATGAAGTAAAACAGGGCACTGATCCATTTGATTCAGAGAATAGAATAATCTTCTTCACAGGCCCAGCAAACGGGACAATTGCTCCAATGGCAGCAAAATTTGGAATCGCATTCAAATCACCTGGGACTAACACTTGGATGGATACTTATTGCAGTGGTAGCTTTGGTTATGAGTTAAAATACGCAGGATATGATTGTTTAGTAATTAGCGGTAAAAGCAAGAAGCCAGTATATCTTTTCATGGATGATGATAACGTTGAGATAAGAGATGCTTGCAAATTTTGGGGGAGAGACACATTCAAAACTCAATCAATGATTAAGAATGAGCTTAAAGATGATACAATTGGAGTTGCTTGCATAGGGGTAGGTGGAGAAAATTTGGTTCGATACGCTTGTGTAATCTCAGATCAAAGAGCGGCTGGAGCCGGTGGAGCTGGTGCAGTAATGGGTTCAAAGAATTTAAAGGCTGTGGCTGCAAGAGGTACAAAAAAAGTGGCTATACCTGATTTTAACAAATTAGTAGAGCTAGTACAAAAAGTTGTGAAAACTTTCAAAGCTAATCCAGGATACAAGGTTCATGGGAGATATGGAAGCGGAGCTGGAGTTTTAAGATTGCAGAAAATCGGTGCTCTTCCAGCAAATAATTGGCAAGAAGAAGTTTTCGATTACGCTGAGGAAATCAGTGCAGAGAAACAACATGAAAAGTATGTAAAGAAAAATGTCTGTTGTATTTCTTGTTTTGTTCCATGTAGTAAATATACAGTAGTTGATGATCCAAGTAGCCCATACTATGGCGCAGCTACAGTCGGTCCAGAGTACGAAGGTCAATATGGACTTGGAACCGTTGTTGGCAATCGAAGTTTAGAGGCATTGATTAAAGCTGACCAACTCAGCGATTATTATGGACTTGGCCAAATTTCTGCTGGAGTATGCATAGCTTTTGCTATGGAATGTTATGAAAAAGGATTGATTACAAAAAAAGAAACAGATGGACTAGACTTGAGGTTTGGAAATAATGGAGCTTTAATGGAAATGTTGCGAAAGATTGCTTATAGAGAGGGTCTTGGAGATATACTTGCAGAAGGAGTTAAAGCGGCTGCAGAGAAGCTTAGTAAAATTGTAGGTAAAGATTTATCATATTATGCACTTGAGGCTAAAGGTATGGAAGTAGCTGGGCATTCTCCAAGAAGCGTTAAAAGCCAAGCCGTTGGTTGGGCAATAACTTCTAAGGGATCTACTCATATGGATGTAAGACCCTATGCTGAAGAATCTGGTGAAATCGACCGCAAGACAGTTGTAGGAAAGGGAAAATTAGCAAAAGATTGCCAAGACCGCACAGCTATTGAGGATTCGTTGATTATATGTCGCTTTGAGGAGAGAGTTGGCGGTTTGTTTTTAACTCAGACTCATGTTGACATAGTTAATTTAGTAACAGACATGAGTATTGATCTAAAGGAATTAATTAGAATCGCAGAGCGCATTAACCTTTTGGAGAGAGCTTTTAACTTACGAGAAGGTTTTCGAAGAAAGGACGATACTATACCTAAAAGATTCATGGAAGAGCCTATACCTAAGGGATTATCAAAAGGCATGGTAACTCCAAGGCAAGAACTCGATATAATGCTTGACGAGTACTATGAAGCTAGAGGATGTGACAAACGAAACGGAATTATTCTTCCAGAAAAATTGCGCGAGCTTGGGGTGAATGATGTAGCCCGAGATATGGAGAAGTTATCGAAAGAAGAATATTAGCGACTGAGAGGGCAAATTCTTTATTATTCTTGTTATTCTATTATTAACAAAGGGATTAATTTGGCTACAGAAAGTGATATTTTGAGTCAATTTGATGCAGATGAAGCTGCATATTGGAGCATGAGGGAGGAGCTATTAAAAGAGTTTAAGGGCAAGTGGGTAGCTGTGCACAATAGAAAAGTTGTCGCTTCAGGAAATAACCAAAGTGAAGTAATTAAAAGCGCGTATGAGGTTTTAGGCAAATCACCGTTTTATCTCAATTGTGTGGGCGAGGAGGACAAAGTTGGTAAGCGGGTATATAGATGTTTAGCGGCTTTGATAATTCAGTTGCTCCACCGTTCCCATGGCTAATGACGACACTTACAAATCCTTCAAAAACAAGCGAGCAAAAAGTTAAGGGATATATTGATACTGGTAGCGATGGAAGCGCGATACCCATTAAATTAGGTCAGGATCTTGGTCTTTTCAAATACCCAATTGCTCGTGCCGAAATAAGCGGGCTTGGTGGAAAGCTAGAACAAAGAATCCTATACGGTCTTGTCATAGAAATTGCTGGACAAGACGTAGCTATAGCTGTAGATATCCGTGATGATTTAGATTTTGTGCTTTTAGGGCGAGACATCCTGCAATATTTTTCGCTTATGATTGATTGGAAACAGAGAATTGTAAGAATTAAGGATCCTTGATTCAAATTTCGTTCTTCTTGGTGATTTAAAATAAGTCTTATTTTAAATTTTATTTTAGATAGATAAGGAATGGGAGAAAATTAAATGTTATTTCCCGTTGCAGGCGTTGACATAAATCCATTAATACCGTTTTTTGTGGGTTTGATAATGGCATTTATTTTATCACCAGTTGGTCTTTCAGGAGGTTTCTTGACTTTACCCTTCATGATCACAGCTCTTGGATTTGCCAAGCCAAGCGTAAGTCCAACTAATCTTGCTTTTAATCTAATTGGACCAATTGGAGCTATAGTTAGTTTTGCAAGAGAGGGAAGAATGAGTTGGGCATTGGGTTTATGTGCGTGTATTGGCACGGTGGTTGGAGCGCTTATTGGACCTATAATAAGAGTTCAATATCTATTTCAGCCAGCGCCTTACAAAGCAGTCGTCGGCGCTTTCATGTTGATTGCGGCTATAAGATTATTTTATGAAACTACTTCATGGTATTACAGGGGCAAAACTGAGTTGAAAGCACTAAAAGAGAAATTTAATGCTCGAGCGAAAGAAATTAAAGAGAAGCAAAAATCAGCTATAGCTGCAGGACTTGCACCAGAGGCAACCATCAAAACGATTTTTATATCACTTTCTAAAGTCAGATTCAAATTTTGGGGAGAGGAATTTGAGTTTGCTCCACCTCCTTTGATTCTCATAAGCTTTATAATTGGTTTGGTTTCATCTCTGATTGGTGTAGGTGGAGCATTTCTTTTAGTACCAACTTTCGTTTCAGTAAGTGGCCTTCCAATTTATGCCATAACAGGAGCGACTTTATTGTTTACATATCTCACATCTGTTGTAGGAATTTTTGGATATTACTTTGTGACACCTATCTTCACCAGTGAACTTCCAGTGGGCCCAGATTGGTCTCTTGGATTGCTACTTGGAGCTGGAGGATTTTTTGGGGGATACCTTGGAGCAAAAGTACAAAAGTATGTACCGGAGGGACTCCTAAAGTACCTGCTGGGTGGAGTAGTGGGGATCTGGGGTATGCTATACATACTAAATTATTTCATAGAATTACCGATTAAGATATAAATTGATGAAGTTCTAAGTTCATAAGAAATTATTATAAATTCTTAAAGTGATAATTATGAAAGCTTTTTCAGTAGTTGGAATCGAAAGAAGCGTTGGTAAAACATCTCTTGTTGAGGCTTTAGTTAAAAAATTTATATCTCGCGGTTATAAAGTAGGAACAATTAAACACGTTACACACGATCCGTTTACAATTGATACCTCTGGGAAAGATACCTTTCGCCATTCTCAAGCTGGAGCAAAAGTAGTTGTAAGTGTGGCATCTTCTGAAACCGCAGTGATTTATAAAACAGATCAAGAAATGGATGCCAGTCAAGTGTTAGACTTCTTTCAAGATGTTGATTTGGTAGTTGTTGAGGGCTGGAGTTCGGTCAAATTGCCAAGAGTAATAATTGCTCGAACTGCTGATGAAGCAAAGAAAAAATTTTTGGATGGCGCAATATTGGCAATAACTGGACCAATTGCAGAAAATGCAAGCGAGAAATCTAAGTTAAAGGATATCCCTATCTTCGATAATAGATCTGAAATATTGAAGCTTGCTGATTTAATTGAAGATAAATTAGTTTTAAAAGAAAAAATCCCTAAAACCGTTGAACTTAAAATAGATGGAAAACATATTCCTCTTGTTCCATTTGTTCAAGATTTCATTAAAAGCACTATAACAGGGATGGTTTCTTCTTTAAAAAAAGTAGAACCAAATGCGAAAGAGATAAGGTTGATTATTAGAAAATAAGTTTTAGTCTCAATTTTTATGTCTACTTTTAAATATTGGGTTTTTAAACTAGAATGATGAAGTTAGTTTGTATTTATCTTTCTTAGAAATATAACTATCATAGAAATTGTATTTTTCTACAAATTGAAAAAATTAGTTTATAGTAACTTTAAATATCTTTAAAAATTAATACGAAAAGAGAAGAATTAGGGCAATCAGTTTGCTAGTTATAGGAGAAGAACAATACTAGTTGCTACGCCACTTTCGTTATCATCCCAAGGCAATTATTTTTATCCTTTAATCAACATTGTAGTAAATAATTTAAATTAATATTCTCCATAATTATATCATTCTCTGTTCAAGTGGACTAAATGATAGCTGATAATTTTGGAAGGCCTCTAACTGGCTTGAGAATTTCAGTTACTCAGCGTTGCAACTTAAACTGTATTTATTGCCATAAAGAAGGGGAAGGGGAAAGCCAACTTGAGATGGAGCCAGAGGAAATAGCCAGAATCATAAAAATTGCAACTCATTTTGGTGTTAAAAAAGTAAAAATTACGGGTGGAGAGCCATTAATCCGAGATGATATAGTTAATATTATAGATAGATTAGCTAAACTTGATGGAATCAAAGATTTATCGATTACAACGAATGCAACATTACTTAAAGAAAAGGCAAAAGAACTGGCAAATGCTGGATTAGATAGAGTTAATGTGAGTTTAGACACGCTCAATCCAAAAATATTTTCTTTCATAACTAAATCTGATTTTCTTAATACAGTGAAAGAAGGAATAGCTGAAGCAATAGCACAAAAAATGCTGGTCAAAATTAACATGGTAGTTATGCGCGGCATTAATGATGCTGAAGTTTCAGCTATGCTTGAATACGCTAAAAATATTAATGCAACACTTCAATTGATTGAGTTATTGCGCACATCTTCTAATCAAGAGTTTTTTGATAGGTATCATAATGATATGACTCAAATTGAAAAAATACTCGAAATTGAAGCAACTGATGTTCTTACAAGAAGATTTATGCATAATAGATTGGTTTATATTTTAGACGGAGTTAAAGCTGAGATAGTTAGACCGATGGACAATTCAGAATTTTGTTATCATTGTACAAGGATGAGAATAACTTCGGATGGGAAGTTTAAACCTTGTTTAATGAGAAATGACAATTTAATTGATTTCTTAACTCCGATGAGAGCTGGAGCAACAGATGATCAGCTCAAAGAACTGTTTAGGCAAGCAGTCATGCTAAGGGAACCGTTTTACAAAAAGCCTAAGGAATAGCAATGGCATCAGTTAGAATGCGAGGTTTCCTCGGAACAACTAGTTTCCTAGAAGCAAGGAAGAAATTTTTTGATGCCGCTAATCCTAAAGTGTCTGAGTCTGAAAAAATTTCAATTTATGGGGCTCTTGGAAGAGTTTTGGCTGAAGATGTTATTGCTGAAGATGATGTTCCCAATTTTGATAGAGCAGCAATGGATGGGTTTGCAGTTAGAGCAAGCGATACTTTTGGGGCCTCTCAAACCAATCCAATTATATTTGAAGTTATAGGCCAAGTGCAGATTGGCAGTATTTTTGATGTAAAAATTGGAAAAAATCAAGCAGCTTCTATCGTTACTGGAGCTACATTACCTGAAGGTGCTGATGCAGTAGTTATGCTCGAGTACACTAGAAGGTTAAGAGAAAACGAAATTGAAATTATCACTTCAATTACTCCTGGAGAAAATGTATCTAAAAGAGGCGAAGACATCAAAAAGGGAGAGATCATCCTCAGGAAAGGAGCAATTCTTAAACCTCAAGATATTGGAGTCATAGCTTCTCTTAATCGGACATTGGTTGAAGTGGTAAGAAAGCCCATAGTTGCAGTCATGACAACTGGAAATGAATTAGTTGAACCTGGAGAAACTATCCAACCTGGAAAGATAATTGATACAGATAGAATAGTTCTTCTCAATATGGTGCTTGAAGCTGGTGGAATACCTTTAGATTTAGGAAGAGCGCAGGATAATCTTGAAGAAATTAAATCGAAACTAAAAATTGGTGCAGAAAAGGCTGACATAGTGGTGATTACTGGCGGCACATCAGTGGGCATAAGAGACTACGTTCATGAGGCAATTGAAAGTCTAGGAAAACTAATTGTTCATGGTATAGCAATGAGGCCTGCAAAGCCAACTGGGCTTGGAATTATTGGTGGAAAACCAGTAGTTTCTTTATCAGGTTACCCGGTTGCTGCAATGGTGGGATTTGATCAATTTGTAAAACCATTAATTGAAAAAATGTCGGGAAAATGCGAAGAACTTAAGCCAATTATAAGGGCGCAATCTACTAGGAGGATAGCATCATCTCCAGGTGTGAGAGAATTTATAAGAGTTATTGTATTCGAGAAAGATGGAAAACTTTTTTTTGAACCGTTAAAAATTCGTGGCTCTGGGATTCTTTCTTCTATGGTAAAGGCAAATGGTTTGGTAATAATACCTGAAAACAAAGAAGGTATAGAAGCTGGGGAAGAAGTTGAAATTACTTTATTCAAACCAATCGTGAAGTGAATGGGTAAAAAATTTTTCCTACAAGTTCTATCATCAAACTTTTCAAGCAATTAATTTTGCTCCAATCTAAAGTAAAATTTAAAAAAATTCGCTTTAACTCCCAAATAGGAAAGTTAAGCGAACAAAAAGTTCGCAAAATACTCGTTATATGAAATCGTGGACTTCGGGCGTAAAAATGATGAAATATAAAAAGTCGAAATCTATACCTAAATAGAAGGAGGTAAAACTATGGAAAACACA
>JACRDV010000078.1 GCA_024860865.1 Methanobacteriota archaeon
AAAGCGACTTAGTTGGCAGAAAAAGCCAATTTGTCTGCAATAGAACTTTGATGATAAAAGCTGATAAAGCCTCAAAGAATTTTAGTAAAGAATTTGTAAAAGCTATCAAAAGTCCGAATCAAGAGATAAAGATAATATTGATTGCTGAGAAATGATTGCCGAATTAAAATGAGAATTAGATTTTCGAAGAAGCTTTCTTGAGCTTGAGTGGAAGTACTAAGTAATCTGTAATCTTTCGAGAACAAGTAGGACAAACATAGATAGTTAGGCCGATACCGTTTTGTTCACTCATTGATATACGACAATCTGGACAATTCAACTTTTGTTTGATGTCCTCTCAATTTTTTTGTTTTCATTTATTTAAAGTTAAGTTTCGGTATAAAAAAGTTTCTATTTCGAAAATTTTTTATCAACAGCATGAAAAATAAATTTTTTTCTTTATGTTCTGGAAATTCAGAGCTTAGCAAATCATAAAAATTTATTTTGCATCAAGATTAAGGCTAAACTAACACAATTCTAATCCTAACTTTTGGCAAATACTTCTGTGGGAGATTTAAACTATTAGCTTCTTCTAAAACTCTAAGCAGGAAGATGCTTTAGAATAGCAATCTTCGCATATTAGTATTGGTTTAAGCATCTCAAAAGCTAATTTCCCAACGTAACCATTAATTCCGCATTGGCAACATTTTACTTCAATATCCTCTTTCCTAGAGCTATCTCGTATCACTAAATATTCCATTAAAAGCAACACCTTTATACGGCACGGCTTTGGGACAAAAATAGTTTAGCCTTTCCTCCTCAAGACCCTTTCGTCGGCTGGCATTAAAACTACTCTCCGATCAAAACGTTTATAATTTGTCTCCAAATTTTTCTTCAGTTGTTTATCCACTTTCTATTAAATTTAACGGCTTTTTCCTTTTTCTAATCGTTAGTTTTGATTTGGATATTCCAACCAAGGTTCTATCCATACATATTCTTAAGAGAATTATCTTAGCCTTTTCCCATCTCAAGTAAAAAAATTAACAATAAGTATAAAATTTCACGCTCATGTGAAGAAAGTCGTGGGTAGTTCAAAGTTTGGTCTCCATGTCTTCAGGGCATTGGAGTTTTTATTTTAGTAGAAAATATTTACAAACATTGAAAATTGGAAAGGACTTCCAACTTTTGAGCTAAAAGAGATTTGATTTTCCATAGGTTAGAACCTTCAATTATCCACAGCAGTTGCCCACAACTTCCTTAACAAGAACAAGAGCGAAATTTTAATAAATTAAATTTCAATAAAAGTTTTGAGTCTTTTTTATGTTTTAAATCTAATGTTCAATGTCCATGAAGTTAAACGGTGATGAAGATGGCGGAAGAAAATAAGGGGAAAAAACCAAACTACGGGTATACTGCAGTGAAATATTTTGCATATATGGGGGTTATTGGGTTCATCGGATTATGTGTGGCGCTCATCGGAAGCTTTCTGACCCCGCCTTTGAGTACGCTATTGATGCTCATTGGGATACCGGTTGCTTTCGTCGGATTTTGGATAGCAGTTTCGTATGTGGTTCTCTATAACTCGCTTTTCAAGAGAGAGGCACAGGAAAAACTATGGGGAGAAATCACCAAACTCTCCAAGATAAGAGGAGATGAGAAAATTCTAGATGTAGGTTGCGGCATGGGCAGGGCATCAATCCGTTTGGCGAAACAGCTGACTACGGGAAAAGTAACGGGCATTGACATTTATGGTGGTGTGAGTGGAACTTCGCCAGAACCCGCACGCAGAAATGCAAAAATCGAGGGAGTTGCTGATAGGGTGGAATTCAAATACGGCAATGTTTTAGACATTCCCTTCAAAGACAATACATTTGATGTTGTAAATGCGAGTTCGGTTCTGCACGAAATACATGGGCTTGAAAATCAACAAAAGGCCATGCAGGAAATTTACCGTGTGCTGAAGCCTGGTGGAAAATTCGTCACGCTTGAAATTCTGAGGGCACCAAAACTTTTCTTCCTGATGCTCTTTTTCGGCTTCGTATGGAGTCCAAAAGAGCACTGGACAAACCTCATAAAGCAGACAGGGTTGGAAAATCTAAGGGCATTTGTGCTCAAAGCCTTGCCTGATATAGGAATATTTGTGGCTGAAAAACCTCGAAAGTGACTAATTCTAGCTTTGGTCGTGCTGAGATTGGGGGATCCTAGAATGCTAAGGAGAGATATGAAAATCCCCTTTGCCTAAACCTCCACTTTTATCAAATGCGCCAGCAATTTTTAATCTATGGTGCGGAGGAGAGGATTTGAACCCCTGTAGGGCCTACGCCCATGGGATATCCCACAAAGCCTTGAGTTTAATGCCAGTCAGAATAACTGAACTTGGTCCCACCCATTTAACCAGGCTCTGGCACCTCCGCGCAATTAATAATTGCTTTTTGAAATTTAAATAATATCCTCATCTTAAAAATGCAGAAATTGACTAATCGTGCATTTTTCATATAACTGAAATATTCGTTTCCAGAAGGTCATATCGTAATTTACAGTTCTCGCCAATGTTCTAAATTGAAAGAATTCACTCTTAGTTTCTAAAACGTATGACTCCAGTATGACGAAAGTAATTTGATTGAGAAAATCCAATTAACAATGGGATCATCTTGGAAGAAGTTAAATTATTAGATAACTATAGTAACGTTAGGATTTATCGAAAAGGAATCGACTTAGTTCCGACCTATGAGGTAGATGTGCCTAAATTTAGCGATGATGATGAACGCATTATAAACTTGATTTTAGAGAAAGCTGCTGCTGAAATTCAAATTGATCCATATTGCATTAACAGCTTTAGAACTAGAAAAGAAATTTTTAGGAATCAAGTGAATAAGCTCATAGATTCAATGGGAATTTATTTTTCAAACGATGGTGAACTTAAAAAAGCAACAGCAGAGCGCGTAGTTCAGAAAATGGTAGGTTATGGCTTGATTGACTTTTTGCTTGAAGACGATAACCTTGAAGACATTATGGTAGTTGGACCTAATGTTCCTGTGTATATTTACCATAGGGTTCATGGGATGTGCCGGACAAATTTAGTTTTTAAATCTAATCGCGATCTTTCAGCTATTTGCGAGAAAATTGCACGCGAAGTTAATGGACATCTAGATTTTGCATCACCAACTCTAGAAGCGCACCTTGCAGACGGCAGCCGAGCAACTGTAGTTATTCCTCCTTTAACTCGCTACACTCAGATTTCTATCCGGAAATTTTTGAAAAGCCCTTATTCAATTGTTGATTTGATAGAACGAAACACTCTTGATTCAGAAACAGCAGCTCTTCTTTGGATTGTAACAGAATTCGGTCGCAACTGCATTATAATCGGTGCGCCAGCTGCTGGCAAAACTACTTTGATGTCTATTTTAGCTTCCTTCATCCCAAAGCTAGAACACGTTGTTACAATAGAGGATACCTCTGAGCTAAAATTGCCTCATGAGAACTGGGTTCCTCTCTACACCCGCCCACCAAACATTGAAGGCAAAGGTGAAGTAAAGGCAGATCACTTGCTTTCAATTACTCTTCGGATGCGCCCAGATCGAATTCTTATTGGAGAAATTCGAGAAGAAGAGACGCGAATGCTTTTTGCTGCAATGAATGCGGGACAAATTTCAGGTTGTTTTGGAACAATGCATGCTCGCAGCTCTAACGAAGTTATCCCCCGTCTAATTGGTCCTCCTATGAATGTCGAGAAAGGCATGATTAGAGCCCTAGATTTGATAATCTCGTTAGAAAAGATTCACAATATTGAAAAAGGTATTGAAGTTCGCAAAGTTTTTGAAGTTAGTGAAGTAACGCCTGAAAAAGATGGATTTGAAATAAAAACATTATGCGAATACGATGCGAAAAACAATTCTTTCCATCTGCATACTAATAAGCTAGCTTCCTCAAAAATATTGCATGAAATAATACATCAGAATGGATTGAGCTCAAATTATATCCAAAACGAGCTCAAAAATCGAAAAAAGATTTTAGAATATTTACAGAGAAATCACATTAGAGATTTTCAAAAAGTTTACGAAATTATTCAAGCTTATTATGCCGACCCAAAAAAGGTAATTGAAGCAGTAATTTCAAGATAAGACGCATAAACATCCAATATCCTCAATTAAACCAAATTCTTGGGCCATCTCGCAATGTTTGTTATCATCTATATGGTGGAAAACTATACTTCTTGGTAATGAACAAATGGTCACGAGAAAGATGCTGGGAAAGTGATCGATTTTTTAAAAGAGTTCAGTGCAGAAGTGCATGTCAGAGAAGTGTTTCTAACGCCGGGTGACGAAAAGGTCTTGAAGAAGAAAGGCTAAACTATTTTTGTCCCAAAGCCTTCCAGAGTGATACCTTTAAATGTTTTGAAGTTTAATTAACATGGCTATAAAGGAAAACTATTTGCAGCAAAGAATTACAGCTATGGAAACCGAGCTTCAGTTACTTAAGAGAAGGGTAGCTATGCCTACGCCATCTAAAGAAGAGATAAAAAAAAGAATTAGAGAATACAGAAGCCTAGTGAAGGAGATTTCCAAGTCTTTAAAGGTTGGGGAAGACCCAGATACATACATTGCCAAGCTAAGAGCCAAGGAGTATTAGATGAAGCTTGTTCTTGATACCTTAAAGGCATATAATTTTTTAAGTGATATCTATGGAAGCTATGGTTGAAACCCTTAGTAAATATCAAGGGAATGCTACGTGGATCAGCCAGCACTATAGCGATTTGAAGAAGAAATACAAGGACGAGTGGGTTGCAGTCTCGAATGCAAGAGTTATTGACCATGATAAAGATTTGTCCTCATTAGTTGATAGGTTGGAGAAAAAATATCCAAAATTGTACAACCAAATAGCTGTGGAATATATTGCTAGAAAAGAGATAGATCTTATTCTGGGCTGACTAAGTTGGTGAAAACTTCAGAATCTAAAGCGAATATAGCCTCTGAGTAGGCTTAAAAATCACAAGAGTTTGAAGTCCTGTGGGAGCCCCGGACGGGATTTGAACCCGCGATTTACTGCGTACGAGGCAGTTGCCTTACCGCTTGGCCACCGGGGCTATTTAGTATTAATGTCAATGTAGCTATTTAATAATGCGTCAACTGCGATTTGATACTCATACGGAGCATAAGGTCGAACGATTCTTTTATGTAGGATCTCAATTTCTCTTCCGGCTTTTTTTGCTGAGCTGGTTATCCTCTCAATTGCCCTTTCGAAAATATCATGTTGTTCTTCGCTTCCTATCTCGTAGTAATGGATTATCCCACCAACTGGTTTAAGAGCAGATATTGCGCTATCTAAAAACTCAAAAGCAGTATGAGGCAAATTCATAATCACTCTATCAGCTTGATTTTTAAGTTTAGTTTCAATTATTTTTTTAGTATCTCCAAGAAATGGTATTACCTTTCCCTCAACTTTGTTCAACTTTATATTTTCTTTTAAAAATTCAACTGCCACAGGATTTTTATCAATAGCATAAATTTTTTCAATTGGCATGCTCTTTGCGATTAGAATCGAAAAGGGGCCAATTCCGGCAAACATATCAACTATAGTTTCACCAGGCCTAACCTGGCTTGCAACTCTTTTATGCTCAGTTGCTAACCTTGGACTAAAATAAACTTTATTGATATCAACTTTAAACCTGCAGCCATATTCTTTATGAATTGTTGTAGTTCTCGTCTCACCAGCGATGACTTGAGCTTCTCTAACTCTAAACTCACCACCTACTGCACCAACTTTTTTTGCAACAACTCTAATTTGAGGATGCACATCAAAAACAGCTTTAGCAATTAAATTTTGAGCATGCATTAAACCTTCTGGGATTTCAATTATTGCGATATCCCCAACAATATCGTAAGAGACTGGAATTATAGCAAGCTCAAACGGAGTTAGTTTATCTTCTAGAGCTTCGGTTAAGTTTCTCGGCTTTCTTTCTTTAGCTGGAACTGTTGGCTCAACCTCTGCTTCAACTATTTCAAATGGAATTTTCAATTCCGCTAAAACAGCAGGAGAAGGCCTTTCAACTAATGGGATTAACAAAAATTGGTCTTGATGGGCAATTTTGTGACTTTGATCAAATATCTTTAGCTTAATCAGCGCAGATCTTACCCGCTCTCCGTGTTGTTTTGGGACTTTTAAACAAAATATTTTATTGGTCATAGTTCTTAAAATGATTTCATGGAAGGTGAATTAATTTCTATTGGATTAGGTTTATACGGTGAACTACCTACTGGCTAAAGCCAGTGGCATCACAGATGCCTTATGGTTTCCAAGGTCGCACACTGGTTGGTTAGCCTCTCGCTATCGAGGCGTAGCTGCACAAAGCCTTGGTTATGGGCTGGTTCACAAACAGCCCTGTTCCCAAACATATAGTCTAGGAACCTGTTTGCAATATTTATTGCTCCATTTAAATCTGCATTATATTCTAAGCCACAAGAGCACTTGAATAATCTTTTTATTCTAACTCCTTTCGCTCCACATTTATGGCAAGTTATTGA
>JACRDV010000079.1 GCA_024860865.1 Methanobacteriota archaeon
AAGTAAGGATTAAAAAAGGATTTTTCAGCATAAGAGGAGCAAAACCGATTCATATAATCCAAACTTTAAAGCAATAATAGAGTATTACAAACTTTAAATGAAAAATATTTATATGTGAATTATATTAACCTTTTACTGAATGAATGATAAAAATTTAATTAAATTATCGATTATTTGTTCAATTATAGGCTTAACCTTGCTATATATCTCCTCGATATTAGTAGAGCCTGCTTTAACTTATATTGGAAAAATTGACCAACGAGATATCGGGAATTCTGTTAAAATCAGTGGCTCTATCTCAGATGTTAAGCTCAATCCACAGGGCCATGTGTTTCTAACTATAGAAGATTCAACCGGTCAAATTCGTGCTTCAATTTTCAACCAAATTTCTAAAAAAATCGATTCAAGTTTATTTTTTGCAGGTAATTTGATTGAGATTTCTGGAACTTTAGATGAATTTAGGGGGCAGCTCCAGATTATTCCGAAGAATAGCCGAGATGTGAAAATTACAGAAACTTATGCAACAAAAATCTCAGAAGTGTTGAATGATAACTCCTCTAATCCTATCAAAAAAATCCAAGGAAAAATTGAGAAGCAATACAATGTTGGTGAAAATTTAGTTCTAAAACTTTCGGATGGCTCAGGTTCAATTTCTATATTTTTACCAAATGATTTAGTGAGTGAGTTAGAATTGGCTCATGATTCGAAACTTGAAATCAATGATATAATACTAGTTGGTGGAGCTCTCACAAAATATAAAGGGACTTTCCAAATCTTAGCTAAAGATGTTAAAATTATAGAAAAACAAACTATTTTAATAACACCAATTTCTCAAATCACGAGAAGTTTTCTTAATAATACTGTAAAAATTGAAGGCACAATTGCCCAAATTATTAGATCAAAGAAAGGACATCTGTTTTTAAAAATCAAAGATAGCACAGGGGCAATTGAGGTGCCACTTTTTTCTACTGTAGTCAATCAATTAAAAGGGCGCGGTTTAGATCCAGCAACAATCGAGGTTAATGATGCTATTAGAGTAAAAGGTGTTGTTAGAGAATATGAAGGGCAACTCCAAGTGGTTCCAAGGTCTGCAAAGGATGTTGAACTATGATATTTTTTGATTATTTGTTGTTTGTAGCGTTTGGGATTGTTCTTGGGATTGCAACAGGTTTAACCCCGGGCATACATATTAATGCTGTTGCCGCATTGATCATTGCAATTGCTCCACTTTTAAGCAATTTTGCACCTCTTTGCCTAGTTGCAACCATTGTAAGCATGGCGATAATTCACATTTTCCTTCAATTCATCCCTTCGATTTACCTTGGAGTGCCAGAAGAAGGTACTGTACTTTCAATCTTGCCTGGTCACAAATTGTTGCTTGAAGGAAGGGGGGCAGAAGCAATCAGATTAACAGTGATTGGTTGTTTTGGGGCCATATTAACTTCAATAGCCCTGCTTGCTGGATTGGTATATTTCATTTCAACATTATACTCAATAATTAGACCATCAATTGGCTGGATTTTACTTGCAATTGTATTTTTTATGGTTGGAATTGAGCAAACGTGGAAGCAAAGAGCTTGGGGCTTGTTAGTTTTTGCTCTTTCAGGTTTGCTTGGATATGTTGTCCTCAATTCGAACTTAGTTCCGCCGAAGCATGCGTTGTTTCCTTTGTTAGCTGGTTTATTTGGGTTGAGCACACTTTTTATCAGCATGAAAAGTTGTCAGTTCATTCCTGCCCAATATGATGTTACCGAGATTAAATTTCCAAAGCAAAGGTTGGTAAAATGTGTTACGTTTGGATCGATTGCTGGGATGGTAGTGGGATTACTTCCGGGCGTAGGAGCTGCACAAGCAACAGTGCTTGCACAGCAAGTTAGCGGGCGTAATGATCATAGAGAATTTTTAGTTTCTGTGTCTGGAGTTGATACCAGCAATTTCATTTTTTCATTGGCTGCTATCTATGCAATTGGTCATCCTAGGAGCGGAGCAGCTGTCGCTGTTGAGAAAATTTTGGGTGGATTAAATGTCTATGAGCTTTTATTTATGATTTCAATAATTTTGCTCACTAGCGGGATTGCTGTTATAATCGCTCTTAAATCGAGCAAATGGATAGCTAAAAGACTTGAGCGAGTTAACTATCGAAAACTTTGCCTAGCTATCTCTGTGTTCATGCTAGCCTTGATCGTGGCACTAACTGGACCATTTGGATTTTTGATAGCTTTTGTATCAACCTGCATTGGTTTGATTGCGCCATTAGTTGGGATAAGAAGAACTCATGGAATGGGAGTTTTGCTTTTGCCCACTATAGTTTATTTCTTGACATTGAGCTCGTGAACTACTCATGGCTATAGCCGCGAATATCTATTAAGATACACTAGTGAATAGATACTTAAAAAGGTGCTTGGAGCAGTCAATAGGCAACAGTAAGAAATAAAAGTTGTGATATCAAATGATATATAAGGATATTATAAGAGAAAAGTGGGAAGTTAGGGTAAGCCACCACGCCTTTATAAGAGCAATGGAAAGGGGAATAACGCCGGATATGATTGAGGCCACGATAAAAGGTGGCAAAACAAGGGAATTTGGAAGGAGAATGGTCAAGTTTACAAAGGAGTATAAGATGGGGAAAGTGGTCTGTGTTGGAGAGAAAAAGGAAGCGGATAAAATAAAAATACTCACAATAAAGTGGGGGTAGTTATGGCAAAGGTTTGCTGGGAATGTAAGGGGAAAATGAAAGAATATGTGGCAAAAACTCCGGAAGGAGTTGAATACAGGTACTGGAAATGCTCAAAATGTAGTGAAGAGGTTTTGGACATCAAGCAGTTGCACGCAGTAGCCGAAAAATATAGAGCACTAAAAGCTTATTCCGTAACTATTTCTAAGTGGGGCTCTGCCCTGGCCATTAGAATCCCGAGGGAGGTTACGCAGGTACAAAGAATAAAAGAGGGGAAGAAGGCTCTCCTCATTCCAGAAAAAACTGGATTTAAAGTAATTCCTGAAAAGGCATGAAGGTGAAAACTACTTTGATTGGGTCATCACGATATGCTACTATGCAATGTATCAGGCTTCTTTAGCGCGTTAGAATTTTACCTCTACCGACGATAGTTTATTTTTTGACACGAGCCAACAAATACAGAAACATTTAGCTGAAATTAAGTTGACATAAAAAATGGAAAAGCAAGATTTGAAATATATCAATGTTCATCAACTGTAGAGAGCTGATAGACTTTTCTGAGCCAAATAATACGAATAAGAAGAATAAAAGAGTACAATAAAGGAGGAAATTTTATGTACCATCCAGGAAAAGTGCTGAAGATTTTCTCGCCTAGAGATAAGGATATAGTTGCTTCTGATGATACGACTCAAGCAATGTTGGCAATGTGGGATGAAAATTTGATAACAGTTTCAGTAGAACCGCATTTATCTGATAAAACACAAGAAGGAGATGTTGTTTTAGTAGACTACAGTCCCTTATCTCCGAAAACTCCAGTTCCAAGGATGATCGTAATTAAAGTCTTACGCGGAGAGAATGCTGAAAAAACTTGGAGCGAGTATAAGTCTCGTTTCAAAAAACTCCAAGAAGAGCGAGCCCCACTGCCACCATTTCAGATGCCACAAATCCCACGACCTGGACCTTACGGGTGATCTTTTTTCTTTGAAGATCCCCTTATTTTGAAGAAATAAAACTAATTGGATTTAAATCTGAACATTCTTAGTCTGCTAATCATTGTATATATTAGGATTTGCAGTTTTTTTGCTCGAGTAAGGACAGCACTTTATCTCTTTATCAAGACCTTTATCAAAAAAGTTAAACTACTTGAAAAATAAACGAAAAAATTTGAGGATCTCATGAAAACAGCGCTGATTTATTCTAATGACTATCTTAGGCATGAAACTGGAAATTTTCATCCTGAAAGCAAAGACCGTTTAAGCAAAATAATGGATTTATTAAAAGAAAAAAGTGTCACTTCACATCCAGACATTTCCATTCTCACTCCTAGAGCAGCAACAGAAGAAGAGCTAGCTCAAGTGCATGATCTATCTTACATAAAACTTGTTAAGAAGGCCTCCTCAACTGGGGAATTTCTCGATGGAGATACTCCTACTTGCCCTGAAAGTTATGAAATAGCGAAACTTGCAGCTGGCGGAGCAATTGTTGCTGGTGATGCAGTTGTTTTAGGAGAGGCGAAAAATGCCTTTGCCATTATCCGGCCGCCAGGCCATCATGCTGAGCCAGAGAGAGGGATGGGTTTCTGCATTTTTAACAACATTGCTGTGCTGATTGAACACTTAAGAGCTCAATATAATTTGAAAAAATTTTTAGTTCTGGATTGGGATGTTCACTTCGGAAATGGAACTGCTTACACCTATTATTCAGACCCAACTGTTCTCTACATTTCGATCCATCAGGATCCGAGAACTCTTTATCCTGGAACTGGATTTGCTCATGAAATTGGTTCAGGCAAAGGAGTTGGATATACGGTAAACATACCGCTTCCACCAGGCTCTGGTGATTTCAGTTATTTGTTAGCGCTGAATGAATTATTCGTTCCTCTCGCAAAAGAGTTCAAGCCAGAGATAATTTTGGTTTCAGCTGGGCAAGATGCGCATTTCGCTGATCCAATAGCAAATCTTCAAGTAACGACTAATGGCTTTGCCCAAATTGCAAAGATTGCAGCCGATGTAGCGAATAATGTTTGTAATGGAAAAATTGTTGCGTGTTTGGAAGGTGGCTACAACCTAGAGGCTTTAGCGTATTCAACTCTTGCTATAATCAGCCAATTTGCTGGAATTGAGGTTAAGCTAGATGAACCAGAACAACCGCCAGAAGAAAGCTCGAGCATAAAAAATAATGTAAAGGGGATTATTGAGGATGTTGAAAAATTGTTGTCTAATTACTGGGAGTGTTTTGGGCGGTAGGTTGGGTTGGTACTTGAGCACTTGCTTGAACCCTTTGAAAGACTATCCGCCTTCCTTTTCGTGCTTTTTGAAGCGCCCCAATTTTGACCATTTTGTTAAGCCACGAACTCGTGTATGCTCTGCTTAAGTTCAGCTGTTGGGCCATATCTTGAGTCGTGGCCTCTGGGGAATTATTAAAAATGCTTAAAATTTTTTGCTGTAGGTCACCGGGAATCCTTTCAGGGGTTGAAAGGGCTTTATCCAACTTAGAATT
>JACRDV010000080.1 GCA_024860865.1 Methanobacteriota archaeon
TGAACAAGCTGCTAAAAGACTTAACGGAGTTCTCAGCGAAAACATAGCGGATTATGCTATACTTATTAAAGCAGAAGAAATTGGCAAAGATTCAAAAATTCTCGAAGATTTTGAATCCAGATGGAAAGACAAAGGTCATGTAATTAGCATTGGTGATAATGAGAAGAATACCCTTAGCATGCTCAGCGCTAAAGCTGGGAGTTCTCCAACTAATTTAGAGGAAATCGATCTTTTTAAGAAAATATTTACTATATTGGAAAATACACAAGAGGTATCCATAAAAGAGATTTCTGTAGAAGAGATTGCGCCAGATATGCTCGAGATAGATGAAGAACAAGATTGGATACTCGAAGAAAGCATTAAATTAAAAAATATTAAGGATTAAAAAAGTTTTTAAAATTAGTATTCTTTGAGAAAAAACTAATTTTAGTCAATTAAATTTTGTTATTTTCAAAGCTCCAAGATCCTACCGAGTTTTTGTTTTATCGCTTCATTGTATATGAAGTATGCAGTCACTACATCCTGCACTGCAAGCCCAGTTGAATCGAAAACCGTAATTTCTTCGTCTGAAATTCTTCCAGACTTTTTTCCTGCTATGATCTCACCAAGCTCCCCACAAATATCCTCTTTTTTAATTAATCCTTTTTTAACTGGAACATTGATTTCTCCGCCATGCCAAGCTTGCTCAAAGTCGTCGACTATAATTTTTGATCGTTTTAATATCAACGGCTCAAGCTCTTCTTTTCCAGAGGCATCAGCACCGATCGCATTGATGTGAGCTCCTTTATTAACCCAATCATTTTGAACAATTGGCTCACGTGCTGGAGTTGTTGTAACAATAATATCAGAACCCATAACTGCATCTTTTGGAGAATCAAAAATTTTAAAATTTAGATTAAACCCAAGAGCTTGCATTTCTTGAACAAATTTCTCACTAGAGGTTCTTGTCCTACTCCAAACTCTAACCTCGTCAATTTTAGGCAATATTTCTTTAGCAGCCATTAATTGTGTGCGAGCTTGAGCGCCTGCTCCAATCATGCTAATTATTCTAGAATTTTTTCTAGCGAGATATTTAATCGCAATTCCACCTGCTGCTCCGGTTCTCATATTTGTGATATATGTTCCATCCATTAGGGCAATTGTGCTCCCAGTCTTCGGGTCATTTAAAACAATTACTGCCATCACACATGGCAATCCATATTTTTCCGGGTTATTTGGATGAGAATTTACAATCTTTACTCCTGCAATGTCAAGTGTTTCAATATATGCCGGCATTGCCCTTAGGTCGCCCTCATATTTTTTAAAATTCAAAAGAAGTTTTGCAGGCATTTGAACCTGATTTAAGCCCTTTGCCTTAAATGCTTCCTCATTTGCTTCCAAAGCTTTTCTCATATTCAAAACTTTTTTAACATCAGCATCAGATAACCATAGAACTTTTACCACTTAAACCCTCCAAATTCATATGGATTATCGACTTTAAATGACTATATAATTAATATTTTCTGGTGTTGCAAAATAAGCATTCTAACTAAGTTTGGAATATTAGTTGGACTTATTGTTCTAGGTTATACTTTCAAAAGAGCACGGATTTTGATAAAAAGCCCCCAAATACTTCATAAAACTTTAATATATATCACATTGCCGGCACTAGTCCTTGAGACATTTTGGAAATTAGAACTTAAAAGTTCCTATTTGAAACTTACTCTCGCTGCCCTCACCATTGTTTTAATTTGCGCTGGTATTAGTTTTATACTTTCGAGTTTCTTTAACTTCCAGAAAATCTCAAGGGGGAGTTTTATAGTAACTTCCGCGCATGCTAATACTGGTTTTCTTGGATATCCAATTTGTTTTTATTTTTTTGGTTTGCCTGGGCTAGCATATGCGGTTTTTTACGACCTAGGAATGTTCCTATCGTTGTTAACGTTAATAACTTTTATTTCAATTTACTATAGAAATGGAAAAACTTCGATTTTTGTTGGATTGAAAAATTATTTAACTTTTCCGCCGCTAGTAGCACTTTTGCTCGGATCTTCGCTCTATTATTTGGATATAAATGCTCCAGATTTCATTTTTACTACACTGCATTATGTTGGATTGGTAAGTCTGCCACTTGTAGTACTTTCTTTGGGTCTAGTGCTTGAGCTTTCAGCAATTAGAAAATCAGTTATGCCAGCAATAGCCGTGAGTGTGATAAGGCTGATAGTCTCTCCAATAATAGGGGTAGTAGTTGCAACTATGTTCGATATAATAGATCTAGGAAAAAATATTGCTATTGTTCAAGCAGCTATGCCAAGCGGCTTAATGCCGCTGGTATTGGCTGTTTATTATAAGTTAGACCTCAAATTAGTATCAGCAGCTATATTTTTAAGCACAATCTTAAGCTTCATTACATTACCGCTAATTTTTATTTTGATTTCCAAGTGAATAGAACACTGATTCTTTGGAGCTTAAGCGGCTCTTAATACTCAATACTCAAAAAGTAGTTTTTAAAAATTCACTCAAGCAACTTATGCATGTGAATTACTTTTTCTATATTGTTTAATTTTTCTCTTGCTTCACTAAGTCTTAGTTCAATTGCAGTTGATATATATTTCTCCATGATAACCTTGCGTGGATTAACTATTTTGAAATTGACCCACTTAGTGTTATGAGCAACTGTTCGAAAA
>JACRDV010000008.1 GCA_024860865.1 Methanobacteriota archaeon
ATTTCTTTTTCAGTCATTCCTGCTTGAATTGACTCAGCTACTTCTTTGAGGCTTCTCTCTGCTATTTCAATCGTCTTTTTTATATTTTCAATTTCTTCGCTATCTTTTATACTTCTTAGTTTCATAATTGGTGTAGAGATATCTTTGTACTTTTTTTCACTTATCCCTAGGTTTTTCAGAGTTCTAATATTAAGAAAATCTTCTTCGATACCGATGTATTTTCTATACGATAATTTTTTTAGAAAGGATTTGAAGGGCGAACCATTCCCTCTTCTAACTTTTTCAATATTATCTTTCACATTTTCAAAAATCTTTGATTTTAATTCAATTACTTCAAAAGTTGATTTCTCTTCAGCTCCTTTAAAATCTATTGGAGTAACGAAAAGCTTTGAACCTCCCTTAAAAGGGATGATTGCAAAAGATATTTGGGTAGGATAAAAACCCGAGAAGTAGTATATATTCTCCGGTTTTGTTATTACACAGCAAGTCACGTCGTTATCCATCGTCTCATAAAGTTTTTCTAATCTTTTTTTCATTTTTAGATGATTACCCCAAAAGTTTTGAGATTAACCTTTTGTCTGATATTTTGAATTTTTTATATTTTTATTATCTATTATTTTATGAAAAATAATCAATAAAAACTTTATGTTATTAATAAAGAATTTTGATTATTAAATTTAATCCAGAAAAGTGGAGTAAGATAATTTGGAAAAGCTTGTTGAAGGATTTGCTCATAAGCCAGGTGTTCACTGCATAACTTCAGCTTTAAGAGACGCATTTGAATACCATGGTTTTAAATTTAGCGAAGAGATGGTTTTTGGATTAGATTGGGGTTACCAATCATGGTTTATGGAAGGCCATGTGATGGCCCCTAAATTTCTTCTATGATTTGTGATTATTCATAAACTTTTTCAGGATATGTAGTGATTGATACTGAGATAATATCTTTTATCGGAATAATTTAAAAGAACAAAACTAAATAAAACCTATGGAATTTGGTCTATAGATTTTTATCTTATATTCAAAAACTAGTTTCTAGTTTGAGATTATGGACACTTTAATATTTGCTTTTAGAAATTTAAAGCGTAGAGGAATAAGAACAGCTCTAACAATTTTTGGAATTGCAATTGGCATAGCAACAATTGTAGGACTACTTTTAACTGGAGAAAGCATGTCAGTTCATTTAACTGAGTATGCAAAAAATGTCCTCAGTGCTGATATTTTCATCAGCTCGATTTCTGGAGAAGGTTTTCCAACAAGAGTAGTGGAATCTATTTCTCAAGTTCCAAACGTTGAAGCAGTATCTCCTAGAATTTACGTATGGACCGCGCTCAATGGTGAGAAACAATGCCAGATAGTTGGAATTGATCCAATTGCTTCTCAAAAAGCTGGAAAATTAAAAATAGTCGTTGGACGAGGTTTAACCGAAAAAGATGAATACACAATAGTTTTAGGAAAAGACTTGGCCGAAAGAAAACCTGTAATAAAAGTTGGAGATTTTGTGCGCGTTTCAGCATCCACAACAACGCAAACTTTTCAAGTAATTGGAATTTCTGAAGAAATTGGAGTTCATTATGGTGGCAATGCTTACATTCCATTAAGTACTGCGCAGAAAATTTTTAACAAAGAAAAAGCCCAAATGATTCTAGTCAAGGTTAAGGACCTAAATCAAGTTAATGATACTGTTCAAAGACTTAAAACAGCATTGAAGAACAAAGCTGAAGTCACATCTGCTAGATATGCAATTGAAAACATCCTTAAAGCATTAAGAGTTGTTTTTGTTTTTCTTTGGGTTGTTGCAATCGCTGCGGTTGTAGCTGGCGGATTTTGTGTTGCGGATACTATGAACATGACTGTTATGGAAAGAGTTAGAGAAGTTGGAATTTTAAAATCAATTGGCGGAACTCGTTCAATTATCATGAAGCTTTTCATTTCGGAAGCTCTTATATTGGGAGTTTTAGGTTCGATAGTTGGATTGTTTTTAGGAATTCTCGTTTCAATTGAATTTAATCACTTAATTTCTAGATTTGAATTGCCTGGCACTATTTTACCGCTTGTTTTTCCGCCAAAAGCTTTTATTATTGGAATTAGCAGCGGATTGATTTTAACTCTTATTTTTAGTTTATATCCAGTTTGGAAGGCAATAAAAGTAACTCCAGTTCAGGCCTTGAAAAGCGAATTTTTGAAACCGAGTTTTGAAAAATCTTTGTTAGAAAAATTCAGCAAATTTTTTACCAATATTAGTTTTGTTTTTGCGTTTAGAAACTTAAGTCGCTATAGATTTCGTTCAATTCTTTTAATTTTAGGAATTACATTCAGCATCGGAACTATTTTTGCAGTATTTTTAGTTGGTATGAATTTTAAAACAACTATTGCTAATCATATGAAAGAAGCCGTCGGTTCCGATATTGCGATGAGTTCAACTGATGGATTTCCACTAGAAACCGTTTCTATTTTAGAAAAAATGCCTGAGGTCGAAGCAGCCTCAAGCAATCTTTGGAATAGCGCTCCAATAAATGGAGAAAGGCATTTGGTGGTTGGAGTTGATCCAAACCAATATTTGAAAGTTTTAAAAACAGTTATTATAAATGGAAGGTTTCTATCTGAATCTGATGAGTATTCTATTGTACTTAGTTCGCATTTAGCTGATGAACATTTTAAAGTCAAGGTTGGAGATGCTGTTTTAGTCTCTACTCCAGATGGAACTAAACAGTTTAAGATCGTAGGAACAGTTGAGAGCATGATAAATATGGGGCATGTTACATATATTCCCCTTAAAATAGCACAGAAGGAATTTGGCAAAGATAAAGTTGATGAAATTTTAATCAAAGTTAAAGATATCAAAAGGACAGATGAAATTGCACAAAAGCTAAAGAATCGTTTCAAAACAGCGGTAGTTCTGACTTCTAAAGAGATGATAGAACAAGCACTCGATATTTTAAATCGATACTATATTTTCCTGCTGTTAATAGGATTGATCTCGATTTTTGTTGTTGCCCTCGGAATTTTAAATGCAACAACCATGTCAATCTTTGAACGCACGCGTGAGATCGGTATAATGAAGGCTATCGGAGGTTCTCAAACAGAAATTTTAAAACTCTTTTTAGCCGAAAACTTTTTGATCGGGATCATTGGTGGTAGTTTAGCCTTTGGATTTGGCACTTTATTTGCAGCTGGATTTAAGATTTTAACTCTCAAAATGATAGGGTTTACCTTTGATTTATTCATTCCAAAATTTTGGATATTTTATCCAGTTTTAATGGCAGTTTCATTGACAATAACAGCTGGTTTTTATGCAACGTATCGAGCAATTAAATTGAAAACTATTGATGCTTTGAAATACGGATAAAATTTATTAAAATCATAAATGTTAAAGAATTACTCTAAAATTAAGTGAACAAAAAATAGTTAAACATTAACTTTTAAATCTTTGAGTTAAATAAACTTCTCGGTCAACCAATCCATCTTTTAAATATACAATTCTGTCCGAATTTTTCGCAATATACTCAGCATGTGTTACGATGATAACAGTTTGGCCGTACTTTTGGTTCAACTCTTTAATTAATTTGATAATTTCAGTTCCAGTTTTTGTATCTAAGTCTCCAGTAGGTTCATCTGCTAAAATAATAGCTGGTTTATTTGCAAGAGCTCGAGCAATTGTAACTCTTTGTTGCTCTCCGCCACTTAATTCATCCGGCTTGTGATTTAGTCTGCCTTTTAAACCAACTAGCTCTAATAACTCAGCTGCTCTTTTCTCACGCTCTTTTTTTGGGATATTTGCAAAGGTCATTGGAAGTTCAACATTTTCGAGAGCTGTTAAAGTTGGGATGAGATTATAAAATTGAAAAACAAAACCAATTTTTTCGCATCTAAGCAAAGCAAGCTTATTTTCACTGAGCTTTGTCACGTCAGTACCATCAATAATGACTTGTCCATCAGTTGGTCTATCTAATGCACCAATCATGTTTAACAATGTGGTTTTCCCGCAGCCTGAGGGACCCATAACTGATAAAAATTCTCCTTGTTGAACTCGTAGGTTAATTCCACGCAAAGCTGGAACCTCGACTTTACCTAGCTTATAAACTTTTGTCAGATTTTTAGTTTCAACTATCTCAGCCATATCTCAAAGCCTCAACGGGTTTTAATCTAGATGCCTTCCAAGCCGGATAAAAACCAAAAACTACTGCAAGCACTATTGCAAAGATAAACCCGCCAATAATCAGTTGTATAGTAATAATTGGTCCAGTATAAATTTCACCCATCTCACTGCTAAATCCGCGTCCAAGTTCCCAAGCGCCAACGTACCCAAGTACTATGCCTGTAATCCCTCCCAATATACCTATTAAAAGATTTTCTTGTATGAAAATTTTCATCACAAGCCACTCTGTGGCTCCAATGGCTTTTAGGATTCCTATTTCACGAGTGCGCTCCCAAACTGACATGCTCACAGAGTTTTGTATGCCAAGAGCTGCAACTAAAATCGCTAATGCTGCTATCGAAATGAAAAAGTACCAAAACGTTTGTATTCCCTTTTTAACCTGGTCTAAAATTTGACCGAGATTTACTATGTCTGCTTTTTTACCCAAAGCTAATTTTAGTTTTTGAGAGGTCTCCTCTATTTTGTTAACATCTTTTACTTTAACATAAATTCCAGTGGCTTTCTCTTCTTTGCCTAAAATTTTTTGTGCGGTTTTTAGTGGAATCCAAACACTGCCTTTAATCTCGCCACCAGGAGGTCCAAACATAGCTTCTGTTGAAATTCCAATCACAGAAAATTCTTCAGTACCGGTAAATGTATCAATTCGAATTCTATCACCAACATCTACTGTGAGAAGTTTTTCAGCCAATGTTTTACTCAATATTATGCTTCGATCATCAGTTGAAGTTAGAAATCTGCCCTTAATAATATTAACTTTCGCACCAACAGCTTGATAAGACTCCGGTTCAATCCCAAGCAAAACAACTTTAAAACCACTGATTGAAACTATCTGCCAGATATTTGGGGAGGTCTTTTCAATATTAGGCATTCTCTCGACGCCCTCAACAATAGATATAGGAAGTTCTCCAGACCCTCCTTGTGGTCCAGCCTGAGCTTTCGGAGACACTATTACGTC
Source organism: Methanobacteriota archaeon (assembly GCA_024860865.1). Taxonomy (GTDB): domain Archaea; phylum JACRDV01; class JACRDV01; order JACRDV01; family JACRDV01; genus JACRDV01. The sequence goes on from JACRDV010000008.1 coordinate 5,115, forward strand.
AGCTCCAATCATGCTTTTAATTTCATAAATTACATGCGATTGTACGAGCAATCCTAGTGACCAGATAGCAATCACTGATGCAATTCCAGCGCTTATACCTAACACAGTTAGAGTAGTTCGAAATTTTCTACGTGAAAGATTTCGAGCAGCAGTAGGAAAAAGCTTTAGAAGAATCTTTAGTGGATAGGCCAAAACTTCGAGGAAGCGCAAAAATAATCTATAAATTCTATTTCTATGTGGAGTTTCATAACTAGGTCTCAGCACTTCCAATGGCCGTACTTTTGAAGCTTTCCAAGAGGGATATAATCCGAAGAAGATTGAGAGAGCTAAACCAAGTCCAATTGCAACAGCCAGAGCTCTGTAGGAAAGCGCTATTGAAACTTGCATAAAACCAAATGTTCGAGGCATAAGCTCCTCTATGGCTAATGTAAAACCAAAGCCAAGTAAAACTCCAAAAAAGCTCCCGAGAATTCCGATGATATTAGCCTCTATCAAAAATATTTTAATGATGGTTAATCCTCTTCCACCAATGGCTTTAAGAATAGCAATTTCTCGCAAGCGCTGTGTAACTGACATCATCAGCGTATTTGATATTAAAAAGCCACCAACAATTATTGAAACAGCTGCGATTGAAACCATAAAAGTATTTAGCTGGCGAGTAATCTCTGCAATCGAAGTAAGTTGTTCCTTTGATGCCTCAATATTGACTTTATTGCCTAGCGAACGCTGAAGGCGATTCGTTGCTTCATCAACTTTCTCATGGTTCTTTATCTTCACTAAAACTCGAGTAATTTTGTCTTTTTTGTCAAACAGTTTTTGTGAAGTTTCAAGTGGTATATAACCCACATACCCAAAGTTAGTCACATCTTCGCAAAGCCCAATTACCAGAAATTCTTTGTCACCAGCAGACGTCGTGATTTTAATGCGATTCCCAACATCAGTGTTCAAATGATCTTTGCTTGCAACATTCTCTGATAAAACTATACTAAAGGTATCAGTTGACTCTAAATCTCTTCCTTTGATTATTTTTAAAATACGCAATTTTCGAATTTCTTTAGGTTCAAGCCCTATTAACATAAAAGAAGTATCTTTAATCCGAACAAATGTAGAGAACTCCGAGCTAACACCTTCAACATCTGGCAATTTTTCAATAGTAGTGGCTAAAGTTTGGGGTAAATCGCCACCAGTTGTACTTGAGATGAAAAGGTCAGCAATTATAACTTCTTTAACTTGTTTAGTAACCTCAGCCTGCATGCTTTCGCCAAACGATATCAAACTAAAAATGGCAGCAATACCGATAGCAATTCCAAGTACAGTTAAAGCCGTCCAAAATTTTCTTCGTAATAAATTACGAGCTGCTAAAGAAAAATATACCAAAATTTTTACCTCTAAATAAAAAAAATACAAATTTAAACGCGAACTACTTTGATATCCCAAGCTCGCAAGTAATCTTCAGTTTCTTTCGGGATAATTTTTCCAAACACTACAATGCGTTTAACATCTTTATCAAAAATATATCCTTCAACATCTTCTGGCAATTCAGGCCCTTTACAAACAAAGATAGGAGCGAGATTAATTTGAGCCAATGGCACTAGCCCTTGCGAGAATTTGGGCAAACTTTCTTGAACTAGAAAAACAGTTGAGGTTTTTATGATTAAGTTAGCAAATTCTTCTCCAACCTTAACTGAAGTTTCAACGATATCTTTGCCATTTATTATCTGAACTTGAACGCCAAGCATTTGAAGCTGTTGTGCAATAGATGTTATAGAAGCATTTCCTCGATAGATTAAAATTGCTTTTTTAGAGCGCAATTCAGCTAAAGCAGCCTTTGTTTGAGTTGGCAAAGCATCGCTTGAGACGAACAAAATTGGGGACTGTAATCTAGCAGCTAGTGAGCCCGCACTTAACTGAGTTGGGACATCATTTCCATAAACTAGAACAGCTGTGGTGGATGAACCCCATTTTTTTAATGCAAAATTTGCAGCAGTTTCTGTTCGATCAACGCCAAAAATTCTTTCAACTTCAAAGCCAAGTTGTTTAAGTTGATTTTCAACTTCACTAGAAACTGCTTGATTTCCACCTACAATTGTTATTTTAGCCAAACCAGAACTTTTAGCCTTTAAAAATAATTCAGTATCACTTACCGAAAGTCCATCGCTCCTAACTAAAAAAACAGGAGAGCCTTGAACAGCAGCATAAGTTCCTGCCACAATTGAATCGCATAAAATATCTTCTCTAGCAACATAGGCTAAACTAGATTTTTGAGGCTCGAGAGAAGGGTCTATTGGAATCTTCAGCTGGAAAACCGTGAATTTATGAGTGACATAGAATTTCCCATCAATTTCTGGTTGAGAAGATGTAAACTTGAGAGTTGGGAAATCCCCCAAAGATGGAGTTGAATATTCATAGGTTTTACCATCATATGCAAAGCTTACTGTCAATGGATCGATTTCAATATCGCCGGCCCTAATAACTGTGGATTCTACATAAATAGACCTTGAAGCATAAGGCCCAATTTCAAATGGAATTGTAAGAACCCAGTTATCCCCTTGGATTATCGGTTCAATTTCTTTGGTTTTGATGTAGTCTCCAGTCACTTCAAAATCCCGGAAATATTTTGCAGGCAAACTTAAAACTGCTTGCGCTTGAAAAACTTTGTAGTAAATTCCTTTGGTTATAGTTCCATTTATTATCGGGAAATATCCAGCTGTCCAAGTTTTTAAATTTCCTTGTATATTTATCAGAAATTTTATTCTATCTCCAACTTGAATTTGCGAATCTTTCACAACATAGAAATTTCCAGAGCGCTCAAGTTTTGCTGCTTTACCACTTGCTACAATTCCTTCGCGGATAAAAAGCAACGGCTCTCTATTAGTATTTACATCAAATTTTAATTCTTCTTTCCATTTTCCTTTCCTTTGTCCATCGAGGTAGATATCCCAGCTATACTCTGATCTAGCAGGAGTTTCAGAAATTTTAGATGGCTCTGGATAATCAGTTTTAACATCAAAAGACCCTTTTACAACTTCATAAATTGGTTTAGTAAGAGTAAATGTAGCTCCTGAGGAAGCAAAGTTTGTGGCTGAAATAGTAACGCTTGCTTTTTGCTCGCTTAATTCGCTAAAAGGAGTTAGTTTTGTTTCAATCGTTTCGAATTCTTTAACTTCTAGAGTAGGTTGTGCATACAAAGCATGGGCGGGATAAGATGAAATGATTACGAGTCCAGCAATTAAAATACCGAGATACTTTATAACAATCACCATATTAACCTGACATTTGATTTATAAAATGTTTTCTCCAAATTTCCTTTACCTATAAATCAGGCAGTTTTAAGATTCGGATAATTTTTATTCTTTTAGCATAATTCTTTTTGGATAAAAGTTATTCTAAGGGAGGTAATCGCAAAAATGAGACTAAATTTGCCATCAAGGCATTAAAATTGTACTTTGAATTCTTAATGGAAAAAAATTAATAATTTCGATCCCGAAAGTTGTAAAAGAAACTTTTGAGAAAGAGGATATCTTTTTGAAAAGGCTAAAGGAATATAGAGAAACTTCAATAAAAAACGAAAAAGAATGGCAGAAGTGGTGGGACAATTGGTGTAAAGAAGTGTTCAAAATTTAATGCCTTTTAGATTAAAAATTTTCAGAAAAGAAAACTAAAGGTGGTAAATGGGAACTTGCATATATGAAGACTAAAAAGAAATTGTGTTAATCCACATTAAACTTGTTGGGTTGAAAATATGGAAAGATGCATCTTGTGCAAAGGAGAATTAGAAAAGCATAAAGAAGTTAATGAAGGAGTAGGAATAAAGGGATGGAAATGTAAAAAATGTGGAGAAACGTTCTTCCCTTCAAGCGAAATGTTAAAGTGGGAGGTACTTACTGGTAAAAGAGGTTTAGTAAGAAAAGTGAGAAAAATAGGAAATTCTATAATAGTAACTTTACCTAAGAAACTTGTAAAAGAAGAAGATATCCATAAAGATGATTATATTTTATTTGAAAGAACAAAAAAAGGGATGGCACTAAAAATTATACATGGAGAGTAAATTATTCGACATTCAAAAATTTAATCTTTTATTTTCTTCATAATCATTTTTTATGAGACAAGAAAATTATAAAATTTTTAAAAATATCTTTAGATTTGGAGTTCTATGTTCGAGCAAGTGTTTTAACTAATCGTGGAAGTCCAAAGAGTAAGAGCAATAGAATTGATATGAAAAGTATTACAAGCAGAATATCGACCCAATAAGTAATAAGTGCAACTTCGTAAACCTCTTGTGGAGCTCTAGTCGCTTCACCCTCACCTAATCCTTTTTGAAAGGGTAGCGCAATCGAAGATGGAATTACAAATTTAGAACTGATTTTAGCATATAGGTTCCATATTTCTAAGCCTAAGGCACTGGCAATTATTGCTGAGACTATGCCGCGAATTGTATTAATTCGTCTCCCAAGATGACCTGTAATTATCGCTGCCAAATCGCGTTCTAGTTTAGCTCTTTCTTCCGCAGTTAAGTTGAGGTTATCTGGCAGCCAGACCAGACCGAGCTTAGTAGCGCTGTAATATTTCTCTCTTCTATCTCCGAACTCTCTTTTCACTTCCTCAACTAAGTTTAATTTCATTAAGCGCTCGATATGCCAAAAAATAGTTGAAGGGGCTAAATTCATTTCATTTGAAAGCTGAGTCAGCGATTTTTCTTGCTTAAGTGCAGTTAGAATTTGTTGGCCAGCTCCGCTCATTATCTCTTTAATTGCATTTTTCTTTTCATTATCGAATCCGTTGATTAATGAGATTGCTGGTTCATTCTTTCGAGAATTAGCCATTATTTTTCCTCTGTGCTAATTTTGTTTCGAGAGAATATAATTATTTTTATGATTGTTTCGATAAATCATCGAAATACTAAGTAAAGAGAATATATCTAGTCAGCAACGATATTATTGGGTGAGGAAATGGGAGCAATTGGCTCTACTATTGCATTCATTCATGGGAAGAAAGAAATTTTTCAAGAAATCAAAAATAATCCGCAAAGACACATTATTTTCTTTTTGCTCGGTATAATTATATTTAGTGCTGAAGAGGTTCTGGATATGCCCGAGGAAATCGAAGAAGTAACTATCTGCAGGGATGGAAAGGAGTTTTCAAAAATAACCAAGTTGACGAGAGAACAATCGGAAACGATCAAAGCCCTTAAAGTTATGGGGGTGTTTCAATCTTTGTAGTGCCTATACCAGACGCTATTTGTTCTAAATAATAAAATATCGCTAGAAAAGACTATCGAAATAAAAAAGTGGTGATTCAATGGAGAAAAATTTAAAAATTTTGTTCGTCAGCTTACTTGTTGCCCTACTTCTAGTAGGTGGCTACCTCTCTTCAAGCGTTCTCGATGGTATAGCTAAAAACGAGACAAAGAAGATAACAGTCTCTGGCACAAGCACAGTCAGAGCCACGCCAGATAACTCTGTGATAAGCTTCGGTATTGTTACGAAAGGCGACACTGCAAAGGAAGCTATGGATTCAAACGCAGATAAGATGAACAAAGTAATGCAGGCATTGAAAGCGTTGGGAATAGAGGAGAAGTATATCCAGACGACCGGCATAAGTCTTTATCCAGAGTACGAATATCCGAAACCAGAATCTACTGAGAAGCCAAGAATCATTGGCTATGTGGCGACAAATAGGTTGACTGTTACAATAGTAAAAATAAGCAGCACAGGTGATGTTATAGACAGAGTTGTTGAAGCTGGCGTTAATCAAATTGACGGAATATACTTCAAACTTAGCGATGAGCGTGCAGAAACCCTAAGAATTGAAGCTTTGGAAAAAGCTGTGGCTAACGCAAAAGTCAAGGCAGATGCTATAGCTAAGGCGCTTAACACGAAAATAACAGCTACCTTGCAAGTTACGGAATCTGGAGAATATTTCCCACCAATACCGATCTCACGCGGTTATGGGATTGAAGAACTCAAAGGTTCTACCACGCCAGTGTCACCAGGTGAACTCGAGGTAAGAGCGAGCGTGCAAGTAACGTATGTATTTGGGTGAGCGTGGCAATCAAACTTGCATAAAAATGAAGTGAAGCATTTTGCATTCCTGTTACATATAATGTGCATTGCCTTCTTGGAGAAGAGAAGCTAAAAAAGCAAATGACTCAAAATATTCGAGGGCAAAAAATAGAATACAGTTTTCACATGAATTATTGGGGATAGATATTCTACTCAAAGGAAGTCAAGTAAACTATTGCAAATTTACTTGCAGATTATAAAAAACTCTATCAAATAATTCCAAGAATTCTGAACGAAAATGTTCTAAAATTTTGAAATTAAACTTTTATTTCTAGTAGCGATAGAGCTTAACCAGATGCTTCCTGTATCTTATTAATAAGAGGTTCGATGTTAACATGATGATACTTAGTACTCGGAAGTTTATGGCCAAAGGAATAATACAATAGTTCAGAAAGAGTTAATATTGGGATATCATATTTTTCTTTAAAAACAGTTTCTATTCTTCGTTGCTCTAAATCGTATCTCATAAAGCAACTCGGGCAATCAGATATGAGCAAACAATCTGCTCTCTCTTTTATTTCATTGAGTTTATCGCGAGCCAATAGCAGTCCTTCTTCATCTGCAATGCCCATTAATTCTCCGCCACAACAAGCATTTTTTAAGGAATATTGGATACTGTTGCAACCAAGAACCTCAGTAATATAATCTAAGAAGCGAGGGTTAGATGGATTTTCTATTTTTGTGATTGTCTCTTTATCGAAGATATGGCATCCATGATGAACGGCTAAATTTAACCCCAAAGGTTTTTTTATTTTTTTCTTTATTTTATCCAAATTATCAAGAACCAAATGTAGAAAATGTTTAACTTCAACTTTTTCGTTGTACCGCATTCCTGCGACAGATAAGAGTTTATTGATTTGATTCATTTTTTTATAATCCGATAACGCGAGGGATGCATTTTTCAAGGTCCAATAGCATCCATTGCACAATGTCAACATTTTTTTATTTTTTGCCAAGCAAAGGTTCCTAGCCGCTAGTGCCAGATATGTTTCTTCTCCGAATTGTTTTTTAAAAATTGGAGCAGGACAACAGCTAGCACCTTCTAAGTCTTCGTATTCTACTTTAAGATCAGCTAAAACAACTCTTGAGGTAAGCTCAATAAATGGAAATAACCTCGGAATCAAGCAACCGAGAAATAAACTATACAACCTAATCACGAAATATTCTAAGTATCTTCTCTATCGATTCTGTTTGGATATTGTAGATGTCCTTGAGACTAAGCTCCTCTCTCATTCTCTTTGTTAACTTTGTGATTTCTCTTATGGCACCTATTTTCCTAAATGTATCCTCTTGTTCGAAAAAACTTGGTTTTAGATTTATTTTTGCTCCAACAACATATTTTAAAGGTATTGCCGCCTTTCCTCTAAGCGCATCTTGTACCATTTTAGCGCGTTCATATGCTATTCTTCTTTTTTCTTCAATGTTCACTTTAGATCTCCTTAGATGTCTTTAAACCTAATTTCGAACGACGTTCATCTATTACAGCAATCAATTTGTCTACAGCCTTTGCTGGATCTGGCTCTACAATAAAGTATCCGCCAAAAATGTCTTTGGCCTTTGAAGTTGCTATTTCAGTCACGAGGTTTGAGCCTATTATTGGGGGAACGATTCCTATATGAACTGGAATACCTAAGCTAACTGCCCAAGTTCCAATCGCAATAGCCTTTTCTGTTAAGGCTTCTGGAGCACAGGCTACAACTGGAAGCGCTTCTGCATCGACACCCAACTTATCTGCTAAAGCATTTACAATAACCACTGCTCTGCTATTATCTACACAGGAACCGATGTTAAGCACGGGCGGCAATGGTCCATTTAGTCCTGCAGCTTTACCAACTGCAGTTAAAACAGCCTTTAGCCCTTCTCCAGCATACTTAAAGGTTGCCTCTGGGGACATAAGACCTGCTTTGGCTAAAGCATAGCCTGCACAACCAGTTGATAAAATGAGCACATTTTTCTCCAACAATCCTTTGGCCATTGTAACATGAAGCTTGTCTTGAGGCAGTTTTACGTTATTACACCCAGCAAATAATGCAGCACCTAAAATATTTCCTTTGACAATGTTATCGAGTAATGGCTTTAATGGATCTGATGGATCCACTTTGCTTAGTGCACCAACAATAGCTTCAACGCTGAAGCCTGCTAAAATCTTTTGTTCATACTTTGGTATGTGAACTTTTGTTTTGTCTCTCTTTTTAAATGCTTCAATAGCAATTTTAATCATTTTATTTGTTGCTTCATCTGCATTTTCTGTAGTGAACTCTATGTGCTCTGCTCCTGGAATTTTCGCAATTGGAAATGTAGTGATTAGTTTAGTATGAAAACAATCTGCTACTGTAATAAGGCTAGGAGCTATACATTGAACATCTACTATTATTGCATCTAATGCTCCAGTTGCAACAGCCATCTCACTTCCTAAAAAATTTTGAGCTAAAGGAACTCCATATCTCTCCAAGACTTCATGTCCGGTACAACATATTCCTACTACATTTATGCCTCTGGCTCCGGCAGAACTGGCTTCTTTTTCTAGTTTCTCAGCTTGCTCAGCAACTTTTGCACTTAATAATGGAACATGCCCATGTACAGCAATATTTACAGAATCTTCTCTTAAGACACCTAAATTTGCTTTTGAAAAAAGTGGCTTAGGCGTTCCGAATAATATGTCTTGTAAATCAGTTGATATATGAAGTGCAGCGCCGTCTGCCAATGCAACCTTAACTGCTCCCAATATTAGATTCACAGGATCTGCATCAACACCCATCGTAGTTCTATGAAGAGATTCAGTAATTGTTAGGTCTAAATTTGGTGGAAGAACGTTTAATCCAGCAAGCTTTTCAAATCGCTTTTTTGTGGTGTATAGTTGTAGATATTTTGAGTATCCTTCTTGTCTCTGAAATTCTTTCGCAACTTCTTTAGCTAATTCTTTTAAAACTTCAATTTCGCTTTTTCCTTTAGTTTGAATGCCGAGCCTTTGAGCAAGATTTTCTAGTTTTTGTTTATCCGTAACATTATATCCAGCAGCATGTCCGTGAGCAATTTTTTCAATTACCTCTAAAACATGCCTTGCATGGTCTATATGAGCAGCAGCCCCACCAGCACATGTCCGGACAAAATTTCGAGCTACTATTGTATCTGCAGTTGCTCCACAAACACCTTTTTGTGCCCCTTCTTTAAATGGATCAATTCTACACGGTCCATGCAAACAATTTCTGCAACAAATACCTCTGAGCCCAAATTCGCATTGAGGTAATTGTGCTTGATACCTATCCCAAAAAGTCTCTATTTTCATTTCCGCTGCAAGAGCAAGCATCTCCTCTACAGCTGGGTCAATAGTTTTTTCAGACATAGCTAACACCTCTCTTTTTTAGATACGTCTCAATTACTTCTGAGAAAAATTTGTATCTATGATCTTTAGCGATCTCTGCCTCTTCCCGATATGTTAATGCTTTTGTTGGGCAAGCGTTTACGCATTCTGGCGCACCATCGCATAAATCACACTTATATGCTCTCCCTTCGACTATCTTAACTGCACCAAAAGGACATATTACATAGCATAACCTACAACCGATGCAATTAGCCTTGTTTATTTTTATAATGTTTTTTTCTTTAGAAATAGCACCAGTGGGACAAATCATCATACATGGCGCTTCCTCACAGTGCTGACATTGAATAGGTAAGGCTCCTCTTTGGTCGCCAAAAACGATCACAGCGGGCTTTACACCTTCATCGATTGCTGATGTTACTGATTTTCCCTTAGAATGAAATGCAGCGCAAGCCATTGCGCAAGAAAAACATGCCATGCATCGCGAAATATCCACAGCAAGGACGTAAGTTTGACTAAAATTCATTTTAATCAACTCAAGTTTATTGATGTTATGCTACACTAAATTTTTTTCGGAATAAAATTTTGAGAGTATATCAAACGCAAATATTAAACAATTCAATTGAAGTACTAAATCCAATAGAAAAATTTAATATAAAAGCCTAATATTAGAGGTGGCGATAGTTTGCAAGGTAAAATTTCTGCTTGGATATTAGTTGTATTGCTAGCTGTAATGGTTGCTCTTTCCGCTTACTATGGGTCACTTTTAATTGTTAATTACTTCCAATTAGAAGGGCGCTATTATTGGATGTTTTTTGAGGATTATAGAGCTGCATTATCAATTATTTTCGGAGGAACTGTCTTAACAATTGGAATTCTTATTCGAACAACAAAAGCAAAGCTAATTGGATATGGTTTAGCATTAGGTGGAGTATTGATTATAATCCCATCTACAATTCAACTTGTCATGAGAAAGCCAGTTTTGCTAAGATTTGTAGCACTAGCATGCGGAATAATCCTATTGAGCTATTTCATTTATAAATACCGAGAAAAATTGGAGACTGAAGCTTGAGCAAAATTTTGCAAGGAATTATAATTACTATAATAATTGGTGGAGCCCTTTCTGCTATCTTGTTATGGAATATAACTTCTTCAATTAAAGAAGTGAAAGCTGTTGAAGAGTTGGCCCTTACAAAGGCAAAGGAAGATTTAAAAGTTTTTAAAGAAATTGGTTATACTCCTGCCGAAGCATACTATCAAGAAAGCCCTTATTGGATTTATTGGAAACCATATGAAGCTGAAGCTGCTAAAAAAGAGAAGGGAATGCACTATATAGAGATTTTTATGAGAGGACCACGAGGCTGGCAGTTTAATGTCCATTGTAAAGTTAAAATGCCAGAAAAAGAAGTTACTTGGAGCAATTTAACAAAAGCAATGATTATTGCACTTGAATCTGAGAAAATTAGGCCTGAATTAGAGAAGGCAAAGAGAAGAGAATTGCTTGTTTCAAGCATCCGCTCTACATATAAAACAGAGTCGATTTATGAAGTAGTTTTTGATTTTTCAAATGGAGAAATATATCAGTTTACAGTAGGGGTCAATATAATGACAAGAGAAGCTAGCATATTCTCTGAATTGCATAAAGTTTCTGGTCCAACTCCTCCTGCACAGATTTATCCGATACCTTATCGAGATTAATCAGATGTAATTTTCATTAACCTTTTCCCAATTTTAAGAGTTCGTAAGGTTTATAGATTGAAAAGAAGCTTGTCCTTTGTGACCCAGCCCCTACTGCCATCTCCCGCAGTGAAAGTGCAAAGCGAGTATGGGCAGAGCAAGGCTTTTTCCTCTTGGGCTCGAAAAGAGACCAGTGTATGGTCTGTAAAGGAGCAACATTGAAAGATCCATAAGCATCGAAGCAGATCTCACCTTTGGCGACAGAGCGAACCCTGAAGTGGTGGATGTCCGATCCTTTAGCGTTGGAAGGAGACTAATCATTTCTATTGCGGAGGATGAGAGAGCTGTTCTTATTTTAAGGCACAGCAAAGCTCAGACGTGTTAGAAAGTTTTTTCAAATTGATGTTCATTTAAATTTTGTTTTAGAAGCCTAAAAAATTACTAATTCTATGTAAACGAGGTATAATGATACTGATTTAATACTAATTTCGTATTCGTAAGTAAAATTTATATTTAAGTATTTCGCATTTATTATTAATTTTTTTGTAAAATAGAATACTAAAAAGGGATAAAAAAAGACGAATTTTTATAAAATATTAAAGAAAGGAGCATTAAAGAAAGGAGCAATACTAATGCCAAAAAATAAAGCATGTGGAAATTGTACACATATAGATATTTGTAGCATATACCCGCAAGTAGTTAGAATTGTAAACCAATTGTCTGAATCGCCTTTTAAGGCTTTTGAAGTAGCTAACATTTGTTACAAATATGAACCAAATGGAAAATAACTAACGCACCATTATCATTATTCTTTAAGTTTTTAACTCGTAAAAAGGACATCTTCAAATTCAGCTATAACCAGTTGTTCTTCTTCGAGCATCTAAAGAAAATTGATAGTTTTTTTCTTTTATTAAAGTTCAAGAAATAAATTTGTAGAATTAGATTTTAGTCAGGTTTATTATTTATTCAAAAGCAAAGATTACAACAAGCAACTCGCTCGATTTCGAGCGCGAGAATGGAATCTCTAAAAAGAATAAAATGCATTACTGCAGATAGTAATAGAGGAGTCTTTTCTATTCTTTTTTCTGTTTTTTAATTTAGAGTGACCCACAATAAATTTTGTCCGACATAAGTCTTAACCAAGTTTAAATAATTTTCAAGAAATTTAGAATTTATGAACAAATTTGATCCACGCAGGAGAGAAGACCGACTGAAAGCTCTTGGGCTTAAATACACGTCTAATTCAGGTGAGTGCCCACTTTACGATACAAGCTTAAATTCTAAATGCAAACTCGACCCTGACACTTACAGGCTTTATGACTGCAGAGGCATTTGGATTATAGATGGGATTTGTTGTAGATTTTTAGTCGGTGCGCGAGAAAGGCTGGTAGAAAAAGCCAATCAGACTTTGTTGCTGTCTCTATTCGGAGTTTCAGTGCTATTAGGCTACAATTCGATTGCTGTGATGGTGGGTATATTCATGATGTTATATGGATATAATCACTATCGAGTAAGGCAAAAAACAGGTTCGAAATTTTCTTTTGCCTCTAAGATTTAGCCATATATTACTTCTTTAGGGTCTACAATTCTACGTCTTTTGTTCTCTATGATACTCAATGCATCACATGCCGCACACGACTCAACTTTCTCTAGCTTTGTCTTAATCCAGATGTGTTCGTGTTTGTTCCTCATAGGGTTAGAATAGTTAGTTTATGTACTATATTTGATTTGCTTCGCTAATTATATTATTAAACTGACATTAAGCTTAATAAGTCGAGGAAAAAACATGATTAATTGTCGTTTCGCTCGAGGTCTCTCGAAAGCTGGTATCAATTAGAAATTGTTAAATGAAAGATCTAAATTTTTGCTAATGTTTTTGTCTCCTAAGTCGATATTAATTTTCAGGTGAAAAAGCTGGGATTAATTATACTTAAAGTTCCAATCAGTCAGACGCGAACAGCTGAAGATGAAGCTGTAAAGATACTTAAGGAAAAACAAGTGAGTTTTAACATCGTACCTACTAGATTTCGAGGGCTTGTTTTATTGGAAGTTGAAAAGCCGCGAGAGATAGCAAATCTTCTTAGAGAATTTGAAACTTATTATATTTACAAGATTTTTCCAGCTGAGAAAATTGTAGAAACGAATTACGACATTGTGAAGCGAGAGGCAATCGAATTATCTAAACTGTTGATTAAACCAGAAGAGACTTTTGCTTGTAGAGTTGAGCGAAGGGGAGCTTTTGGTTCTAGAACAACACCAGAGATTGAGCGAGATATAGGCGGAGAGATAAACGATATAATTGGATGTAAATGTAACTTAAAGGATCCGGATAAACTCGTGCAAATCGAGGTTTTAGATGGAGATAGTGCTATTTGCATCCTTAATAGAGCAGAAAGAGCGAGAAAATGAACGTTTTTAAAGGGACTCTTTAAAAAATATTAAGAATTACTGAATTTCTCTTATTCTCAAAAATCTTCCTAGATAATCCTCGCTATAAAGGTTTCAACTATAAATTTAGTCTTTTATATTATGATTTTTAGAATTTTTTTAAAAATATGGTATGAAATTTTGTATAAATTTAAAATACTAACAATATAAAATTGATATTGTCTAATAGTGCGTAGGAGGTATATCCATCAAAACACGAAGTCCAAAGGGAATAAAAAACCAAAAAGGTACTGCTCCTTTGAAAATGATCGCTAAGGATTCAATCACACCGAAAAAGGGATTTCAATTTAACGATGAGGGATCGGTGCATTTTTTGGGAATTAAAGGTTTGCTCTTGACTTATAATTTTTTGAATAAGATTTACACCGACTCAAACAGCGAGATATCATTCGAAAAAGGTGTAAAAACTGGACGCCAATATGCTGAGAATTTATTTAAAAGTTTAGGAGTTAAAGCTAGAGAAATTTTGAATGCCTATCTAAAAATGACTATATTCAAAGAAAGAGGGGCAATATCGATTGCTACATTTGATAAGAAAAAGAAAGTTGTAATTGTTAAGTACAGGAACCCACGCCCAGAAAACAGAGAATTCAATGCATTTGTTAGGGGTATCACTCAAGGGGTTTTTGAGCATGCTTTTGAAGGTGAAATAGAATTACAAGAATCCAAATGTACTTTAAGGGGCGACGAATTTTGCGAATTTATTATTTCTAAACTTGATGATTTTAGCCCAGAGGGTCCGAAATTCAATACCTTTAACTTGTCAATACCTGAAGTGCATGCATCTCATAGCAAAGTAGAGCAAGTCATTGAAAACTAGGGGCATGGATGTGAATCATAATAATCTAAGTGAATGGTTGATAATGGTAGGTGCTTTGATGTCCCCGGTAGTTCCTAGTTGGGAGATACCAGTCGTTTCATTCTTTATTCGCATAAAATGGTTCAGTATTGTTCCATTGATCCTTTGCACTATTTGGAGTATAGGGATTGCTTTACTTTTTGTTGGTGCTTTTCTTGCTGGCAAAACTATCAAAAGAAGTCTCTATACATTTAAAGTCTAATAACTTATTTAGTGAAAGCTATTTTTTCCCTCTTCTTAGATTTTTCCTCTTCTTCAAACTCCATTATGTCAACATAATCTAAAGTTCCCAGCTTTTTTAACTGTTTTTCTGCCTTGGCTTTTTATCTAAAGAATATTTTCACCTAAAATTTCATATGCATTTGTTTCTAATGGTGAATCTTGCGGTATGGGATTTTTAGTATTGAATCACATTTGGGACATTTGTATGGCATTTGAGCATCTTTTATAAAATAAAAAGAAAAGCCACATTCTTGGCAAGTAGTATCTTTTAACTCTTTTTTAGGTTCTTCTTGGCCCAGCCAAAGCAATACTCCGCGGCAAATTGAACAAAAACGCGGTTCTGGTGTTTCACTTTTAGTACAAATTAAATAAGAACAACTCTCGCACTTGTAGCAGTACAATGCAATTCCTCATTTATGCAGTTTTTAGTAGGTTATTTGCTCAAAGCTTTAATAATTTGCTCACAAAAATTTGGCAGATCGCCTGGATGCCGTGAAGTGATAATATTTTCATCTTTAATGACTGATTTATCAGCATATATAGCTCCAGCATTTATCACATCATCTTTAATAGCTTTGTAACAAGTTACGTGCTTGCCCTCTAAGATTCCGGCTGAAATCAGCACTTGTGGACCATGACAAATTGCGGCGATTATTTTATCATTTTTGTAAATCTTTCTTACTAATTCCAATGCTTTTCCGTTTGTTCTGAGTTTATCTGGGGCGTATCCGCCCGGAATAATCAAACAATCTGGCAGTGGTTTTGTCAAGGCTTCTTCTAAATTCATATGGGGCTCAATAAGTTGCCCATGTTTTCCTCTGAGTGTCTCTTTTTTCGGTGCCACGATTTTAACATCAGCGCATTCTTCCTTAAGCCTAATTTGTGGATAAGTGAGTTCAGTATCTTCGAATTCGTGCGTAGTGAGAATAAAAATCCTTTTTTCTGCTAAACTCAAGTAATCCGCTCATTATTGGAAAATATAATAATTAATTGAGATAAAAGAATACCGACTATAAACTTTACTCTTAATAACTTATTGGCTAGCTTAATTCAAAAAAATAGCATGCATGAAAATTGCTATATTTAGAAAAACTAACTAACATTGAGAACTGAGCTTAGATAGCAATAAACTTTCTCAAATACGATAATTAGATAAAATCAGTTTATTCGGTTTGACTCAAATTCTTTCAAGAAATTCCTTAAAGACTCAAAATCTCCAGAGAATTTATAGATTATTTTTTTGTTGCTATTTAAATTGACCTGTTCAACAATTCGCAAACTCGCGAACTTTTTTAAACAAGATGAGGCTGTGGTTGGGCTAATTTCAGCTGAGCGAGCAACTTCTCTTATGCTTTTCAATTCGCACTTGCTCAAAGCAATTAGACATTTTATTCGAGGGTCATCACGAAAAATGTTAAAAACTGTATTAACCATAAACATTAAGAGGTTATTATCGTCTACGGCTATAGGCTTTAGTTCGCAAGCATTTGCAGACATAAAATTCCTAATTGAAGAGGTGATATTAGAATTTTTAAGATTATTGTAATCGGTTGTATACAAGTTCTTTTAATTATTAAAACATTAAAAAATCATATAATTTTTCATTTATAGTTATTTCTTATCGTTTCTTACAATTTTAGATAAGATTTCTGAATATTTTAAACTAGCTTCTGATTGCACTAGCCAAGTCATCCAACAGAGTTCAATTGGCCTATAGCCAGTTTTCTGAGCAATTTTATGAACGGTCTCTATAAAAGCGATATCATCTAAAATCGGCGTTATTACTTCAGATTCTTTTAAGATATTTGTAATAATCCTTCTGACTATTTTATCAGGCATGACTGTATCTATCCCACCCATCATTCTTAAATACTGAAAAGTGTTTAAGCCTACACCTTTGATTTTACCGATTGGATTTTCTTTCCAATTTTGTAACTGCGCATTCTTTGCCCAAGTGATGAAAGCTTGTTTATCAGTTTTCAAATTTTTTTGCTCTTTAATGTTTACTAAAGAAGAAGCAATAGATTTGGCAACTTCCCAAGATCTTTTGTTCTTCCAAATTTTTCTAAGAACTTTCATCTCTGCAGAAGTAAGATCTTCTAAACTTTTTATTTTTCCTGATTTAACGAAAGTCTCCTCAAATTCGATCATTTTTGGGACAACTGTTTTAAAATAATTTAACCCAATTGATGTAAAAGCAGCATCTATAACCATTAAAAGGATACTACTCCCCCATCTCCTAGTCTTTAGGCATTGATTGCAATAATACCTAACCTCAGGAACTTTTTGCATGTAATGATTGACAATAGTTTTTAGTTTATTCAAATTGACCCTTCAAATCTCAGAAAACCTCTTTATGCAAAAAAATATAATTTAGTGTTTTCTAATTCTTTTAAAGATTAAATTTTTGTGATATTATGGCCCGTGCTATCTGGACTGGAAGTATTTCATTCGGTCTCGTTAACATTCCTATACGGCTCTATCCAGCGACCGAAGATCACGAGATTTCCTTTCGAACACTTCACGATAAGTGCAATACTCCGCTCGAATATAAGCGATATTGCCCAGTGTGTAAAACAGAAGTTTCTTGGGAGAACGTTGATAAAGGATTTCAAGTTACTAAGGGCAAATTTGTAGTTCTTAAGAAAGCAGATTTTGAGCGCATTAAGTTAAAAACCACAAAGACTATTGATATACTCCAATTCGTCAATGCAGCAAGAATTGACCCGATTTTCTATAACAAACACTATTTTATTGCTCCTGAAAAAGGTGCTGAGCAAGCATATTCTTTGTTTAAAGAAGCACTTGAGCTTTCTGGGATGATGGCGCTTGGAAAAGTAGTGATGCGAAATCGTGAGCATCTGGTAGCGCTAAGATGGTATGGCAAAGGTCTTTTGATGTCAATATTGTATTATAAGGATGAAGTGAAATCACCTGAGGATTTTGAGGAAATCAAGCAATTAGTGGCAGTGCGAAGTGATGCTCAACTCAAGTTAGCGAGATTGTTAATAGATCAATTAGCGAAAGAAGATTTTGAGATCAGTGATTTCAAAGACGAGTATCGCAGGGCTCTTCAGCAGTTAGTGAGCGCTAAGCTTAAAGGCGAAGAATTTTTAGTTGAAAAACCTCCAACTGTCGAGGCAGCAAGAGATTTGATGTCAGCGCTAAAAGCAAGCGTAGAGCAGTTTAAGAAAAAGAAGAAAAAGAAAATAGAAGTGGAGGCTAGGTGAGCTTCTTTTGATGAATGAAAAAATTGAGCCAATGCTATCTATCCTAGCAAACCATTTGATTCCCCTAACCATATTTTTGAAATCAAATTTGATCCACAACTAATATTAAAAATGGAAAATGATGAGGTGAAAGTTAAAAATGACCTTATTTGAAGAAAAAATAGCGCCAATGTTAGCACATATTTCAGAACCATTTGATTCAAACGAGTGGTTATTTGAGATCAAAATTTCTTGGTAGTTTTTTGCCAGGAAATGGTCATATTTGATGGTACTAGGACAATTGCTTTTCTTGGAAAAACAACTCGTCTTCAAAATCGTCGCTTTATAGATTTAACGTACCGTTACCCTGAACTCCAGCAATTAAATCGAAATATTAAGGCAAAAGAGGCGATTCTCGATGGAGAGATTATTGTATTCCAAAATGGATTGTCAAATTTTTACAAATTACAAGAAAGAGAACATCAAACGAAAAAGTTTAAGATAAATCTACTTTCTGAGCAAATGCCCGCAGTTTATGTAGCTTTTGATTTACTTTACTTAAATGGAAAGAAGTTAGTTACTCAACCTCTTATTAAACGAAGAGAATTATTAAGTAAAACAGTCAAAGAGGATGAGCGCATTCTTGTTTCACAATATATTTTTGAGTATGGCAAATCTTACTTCAAAGAGGCAAAAAAACGTGGATTAGAAGGGATAATGGCTAAGCAAATAGGTAGCCCATATCTAATTGGAATGCGTAGCCGATATTGGTTGAAGATAAAGAATTTGAAAACACTTGATTGCGTTATAGCCGGCTACACAAAGGGAGAAGGTTGGCGGACAAAATACTTCGGAGCTTTAGTTTTGGGTTGCTATTATAGAGGAAAGTTGACTTATATCGGAAGAGTTGGAACAGGATTAAATGTCTCTGAATTCGAGTTAATTACTCCTCAGTTTGAAAAACTTAAAACAAAAGATTGCCCTTTTTCTGAAAAGCCAAGGTTTCCCTCGGATATAGAGGTAACGTGGATCAAACCAGAGCTTGTTTGTGAAGTAAAATTCATGAATTTATCCCGAGACCTAAAATTGCGGGCTCCTAGTTTTATTCGCTTACGGAATGATAAGTGGCCAAAGGATTGTGAGTTAGAAATTTGAATTAATTTTCAGAAAGACAATGCATATATTTTTTATCTTACCTTGTAAAAATCTTAATAATTTCTAATTTAAAGAAACTTCTGAATTAGAAAGACAAAGAGCAGAATGGTAACAAATATCTTTTGTTTTTAACTAACTTGTAAACTATATGCGCACTAAAAAAATAAACCCAAATTTACAAACCAAATTAACGATTCAAAATTATTCAGCTCTAAATGAAATTGAAACAGAAACAAAAATAACTGAATTTGAATCTACTGAAATACCAAATGAAATAGAAAACCTGGCTTTTTTGCCAATTCTAAAGAAAGAGTGCAAACGATGTGGAAGTTCCTTTGCCACACATTTTGAGTCTGTAGAATTTTGCGCGAATTGTATAAAGTTATGATTTTTAGTATTTTCAAATATATTGGAACCAAAATACCCTAAATTCAGTGATTTTTCACTGAATCACTTGAATTGAAGTCATAAAATAAGAAAGAATATTTCTTTTTAATGCACTAATTTTACTTGAGCAAGCAAAACTACCAATCAAGGGACTAAGGTGCCAATTAAACAAATACCTTGGTTTAAAGGGCTAACGATAGCAATAGAAGTTGTACTTACTATTTTGATTTCGGGTCTATTATGTGGGATCGCAGGCTACTTTCTATGGAGTTCTAATCCGATCTTTGGATTCGTTTTTGGAATGAGCATCGGTTTTTTCTTAGGGCTGATTTTTGCATTTTGGGCTATAATTAAAATTTATGGTAAATAGTTCAAAAAGCATGTCGCTATTTTGAATATGTATAAATCTGTCCCTTTTTTAGTTCTACGACCTTTACATAAGGCATTTGCTCATCAACATGCCTTTTGAATTTAGGGCCTTCAACTTCAATTAAATCTGTGTGATGCGGTATAACTACTTTTGGCGAAATTAACTCAACTGCATGAAGAGCCGAAGTGATAGAAACGCCAGGGGCTATCCCAACGGGAATGATTGCTATATCAGGCTTGTATTTCTCACCGATCTTTTTCATACCATCGAATGTTTGGGAATCAATTGCGTGGTAAATTACAATACCATCGTCAGTTTCAAATACAAATGTTAACGGCATTTGAGATGGATGTCTTGCTCTTTCTGCTGTAATTTTGATCTTTCCAATGTTGAAAGAATCACCCATATTTATTGTCTTGATTTTATCTTGAGGTATATCTTCTAATTGTCTTGCCACTACTGGAGAGGTCAAAATGGTTGCATTGGTATTTTTTTGTATAGATGATACTAAATCTGGATCAAGATGATCATAATGTTCGTGGGAAATCAGAATAAGATCTGCTTTTTTGACTTCAAAACCTTTGATTTGATATGGATCTATTATTACTGTGGTCGATGGTATTTTAAGAGCAGTTCCAGAGTAACTATTAAACCACATTAACGCTGCGCTTTTAGGCTTTACTTCTAATTTTTCTAATTCTGTGAATGCCATTTAACTTCCAATAAATTAACACTTATAAGGGATATTTAACATTTCTTAGGAAACTTTTTCAGAACATTTTTTAAAAATAAAAAAATTAAAAGGTCAATTTTTTAAGCGGATATCGATTACGAGCAAGTAAAATTTTGTTCAATTAGAAACATAAAGCTTATGGGCTATTTTTTTGGGATAGTTTCGAGCAATAGAGTTTTAAAATTGGCACGGCAACGAAAATAGTTTGCCATGCTTTCGTAGAGATTATTAACGAGCCATCTACGAAAGGCTCGGGGTGAAAATTTGAGGCCAACACCCAAATTTTTTATTTTAAATAATAATATATAAATGTTATTAATATAATATATTTAATAAAATAATTTTTAATTTAAAAAACTTTTGAGCTCAAATTTAGAATTTAATAGAAATACTGGCTTCTCAGCAAATAATTTTTCTGCTATTCAAAGACTTTGCTAAAAATATAGATATCTTTAACCAAAGTAGGTTGAGGTGTTAAAATGGATTTAGTTTTAGTATACATAACTGCCCCTAATGCTGAAGAAGCGCAGCGAATTGGCGATATTTTGGTTCAAGAGCGATTAGCAGCTTGCATAAATATAATTCCTGAGATTCAATCAACATATTGGTGGGAAAACAAAATTGAGCGCGCAAAAGAAGCAGTAATAATCGCTAAAACAAAACAAGGAGCAGTTGATCGCTTAATTAAGCGAGTTAAAGAAGTCCATAGTTATCAAGTTCCTTGCATAATTGCGTTTCAAATTTTGGCAGGAAATCCAGATTTTTTAAATTGGGTAAGAGCTGAGGTAAGTAATAAAGTATTATTTTAATAATGTTTTGTATCTAAAATGATTTGGTGGCGGAAATTACAGTTAGGCCAGAAAAAGAAGCTTTTAGAGAAATTATTTATGATACCTATTGCTGGAAAATTTTAAAAGACCTTCGTAGCCAAGCTGCTGAAATTATGGAAGTCCTATCAAAAAATAACATCAGCTCAATGGTTCACGGAAGTTTAGCTCGCGGGGATGTCGATAAAGAGTCAGACATAGATGTTTTCATTTCCCAAACTATTCCATCATTCCAAATTGAGATTGCCCTTGAAGATGCGGGTTATAAACCAATTTTAAGGGAAATAGTTCAAGCAACACCTTGGCAGTTGATAAAAGCTCATTTTTACATTTCTGAAAAGAAAGTCGTCAGTTGGCCTTTAATTTCGCCAAAGAAAGCTGAACTTGAGTTTTATTACTTTGGCGGAGCGGCAACTCTCCCTCAACTTAGGAACAACGTAAGAGTGCCAGGTGTTGATAAGCGACTGATTGTTATATTGCCCATTGAAAAAGGTCATCAAGAAGTTCCGGTTTTAGCGTACGGCGAAGGAAAAGTTGCAAAGCTTTTAAACATTAGCCTTGATGCTGTAAAAGAGCGTGTTCAAGTATTAACGAGAAGGGCAGAAATTGGTCATACTGGAATTTATATCAAGAGAGCGCTAGGACCTGACGAAACTTACGAGGATGTTTTTAGAAAACTCATTGTTGAGCATCCTGTTATCAA
The DNA here is from genome assembly GCA_024860865.1 of Methanobacteriota archaeon. Lineage (GTDB taxonomy): Archaea > JACRDV01 > JACRDV01 > JACRDV01 > JACRDV01 > JACRDV01. The sequence continues at coordinate 27,086 of JACRDV010000008.1, forward strand.
AAAGCGCATTCGTGAAACGGAATGAAAGCAAAAACGATAATTCAAAAATTGATGAAAATTTATCCTTCTGAACTATGGGATTTTAAAAAGCTGGAAGATCCATTTGAATGTTTAGTTTGGACCATTCTTTCGCAACAGACTACTTCAAAAAATGCTGAAGTTGCATTCGAACAACTTTGGAAAAAATTTAATAACATTCAAAAACTTGCTTCAGCAAATCGAACTGAAGTTTCAAAATTAATTTACACGGCAGGTTTATCAGCTCAAAAATCAAATTATCTTATTAAGTCTTCAAGAGAAATCTTAAAAAAATATGATGGGGGCCTAAAAGCAGTTCTTAAAAAGCCTGAGACTGAAGCTCGAAAAGAATTAATGGTCCTTCCAGGAGTTGGATTAAAAACAGCTGATGTTATTTTATGTTTTGCAGGCGGAAGAGACACTATTCCTGTTGATACCCATGTTTTTATAGTCTCAAGGAGGCTTGGATTAGCAAGTGGCAAAACAGTGTCAAAGGTTAAAGCAGAACTAGAAGCAGTGATTCCACCAAAACTTAGAAGATTCGGACATTTATTGCTAATTCAACTTGGAAGAGATTATTGTAAGGCTCGAAACCCAAAATGTTCAATATGCCCAGTTAATAAATTTTGTACATATTATCAAGGAATATGAATTGGAAGTAATCCATTTGGTAGAAAAAATTCGGTTTATGCATATAATTTTTTAAAAAATTTTAAGAGAAAAGTCTTTTTAGATTAAAATTAGCCAACTTTTTCTTGCGCTTTACAACTACTTTTAACCGTTTTTTCATTTTAGGAACTGGAATTCCCAACTGTTGTAACCCAACAATTTTAATTGAGTGCTTTTGGTTTTTAAACCAATTTTGGATGACTATACCATTAGTCTCAAAATATTTTAAATAATTAGATACTGTCATTGCATTAATC
>JACRDV010000084.1 GCA_024860865.1 Methanobacteriota archaeon
AAAAAAGATTTCGAACCACGGACTTTATGCAAGTTGTTTTTTGTTAGTTTTTAATAACAGTTTATTACCGAAGAAAATGATCTAATGAGAAAAAGAAAGAAGTGAGAGAAATAAAAGAAACCAACTTTAATACAGTTGGGAAGAAATGCCTTGCTTTATCTTTTAAAATGCTTGAGAATTTTTTGTTTCATGTGTAATTGCGTGAAAGCTGAGAAGTTCCTTATCCTGAGATTCAATAATTTTTTAGTCAAATTTATCTGAAGTAGAAGTTTCATGAAGTCATCTAATTTAAACATTTAAGGAAGAACTGAAGTATCATAAACCAATAGACATATCTTTTTAGTGGTTGATATTGAGAAGCGACTTCAGCAAGAACCATAAACCCCGTATCTCAAATTTTTCTGGCGAATAACTTTATTGAGTATAACGCATCCATTTTATATTGTACTAAAGAAATTGTATTTGCTGACTGCTATCAAAAATTCTTCATCTCTGTTTTCAGCAGCTGACACAAGTTTGGGAAAATTGCCGAGCATGAGATTCAATATTCTTTTCGCTGATTTTCTTAACTCAAGTCGATATAGATCGCCCGTAAGCAACCAAGGACATTATTTATAGAATTATCACTCATAGTTGATATCAAAAAAATTAAGATCATCAAAATATAAGAAACACAGTTTTTTATTCAACTAACACTAAATTGGTTTTGAATTAAGGTTTAATTCAGATTAGCAATAAAAAATTAGAATGCCACCACTAACATACGAGCAAAATTGCTAAATAAAAGCCTTTACTCAAATTGGCTTATTATCAGTTTATCGAAATTAATTATATAAATGCCTAAGCCTAATTTAAACTTGAAAGAGGTGGTTCAAACGAGGCTCCTTAAAGACGAGAAAGGAATATTTGGCCTAGGATATCCAGAGGTATTACTGATTTTCCTAGTCGTTTTGTTATTGTTTGGCCCTAAGAAGTTGCCAGAGCTTGCGAAAGCTGTAGGAGATGCTATCAGAAAATACAGAGAGTCAAGCAGCGGAATTGTTTCTGAGCCTGAAAAGAAAGTGCCAGCTCCAGCTCCTAAAGAGGATGTTCTAATAAAAGCTGCAGAAAGGCTGGGTATAAAGACAGAAGGAAAAACCTCTGATGAATTGGCTCAAGAAATAGCCAAGGCTGTTGCTGAAGGCAAAGAAAAAACAAAGTAACTAATTTTTTTAAAGGGCAATAACTACCAAAAAAGAGGCCCCCCGACACATGGCAGAAGTAGTGGCAAGTATATGGGATCATTTAGATGAACTCAGTCACCGATTGCGCATAATTGTCTATTCAGTTATTATATCTTCTACAGCAGTTGCTGCCTTCCCAATTGGCCTTACAAAGGGAAAGTTTGAATTGAGTGAATTGAGTTACTCTCCACTCATAGGCGATATCTTAAAAAGAGTGCAAACAGACCTCCTACCAAAAGAGGCATCTCTCATCGCCCATAGTTGGTGGGACCCCATTTGGTGTTATCTTTTACTATCGCTTCTGTTTGGAGTGATAATTTCTTCTCCTGTTATTGCTTATGAAATGTATAAATTTCTAAATCCAGCTCTTCTTCCAACAGAAAGAAAGATACTTTCTAGTTTTATAATCTCGATTGTTGTGCTTTTTTTGGCTGGAGGAGTTTTTGCATATAAGTTTATTCTTCCAGTTACATTCTTAATTTTGATGAAGTTCACCATTTATTCAGGTGCATTGCCCATCTTTGCGCTTCAAGATTTCGTTTCATTCCTAGTTTGGTCTATGGTTGGAATGGGATTTGCTTTTACATTTCCAGTATGGACTACTCTTGCAGTTAAGCTGGGTTGGCTAAGTGCACAAACTCTAGCTTCAAATAGAAAAGTCGCAGTGATTTGTATAATTGTTATCGCAGGGATTATAACCCCTGATCCTACTATTTTAAGCATGCTAATCCTTTCGGTGCCTCTCCTTGTTCTGTACGAATTTTCAGTATGGGTATCTCGTTGGGTTAAGGTAGAGTGAAAACGATTCAGAAGGCTCTTATACCACAAGTGCGAAAACCGAGGTAGGGATTTTAATGGAAAGCGGACCTGTTAAAAAAGCTTTAGGATTTTTAATACTAATAGTCGGAGTCATTGGTCTTACATACATGTTAAGCCCGATCTACTCAGCTGACGCAATTATTTATGCAATTTTGTTGGTGTTGATTGTTTTGGGCTATGAATGGGCGATGCATTAAACACTTTTCAGCTTAATTTAAAAATTTTAATATTTTTTTATGAATTATAAAAAAATTTATATGTATGCCTACTTTAAAGAGGACTAACTTAAACTATCTCAGTTTTTGATAGGAGTTATAAAAAACCAATTTAGAATAAGGAGATTAACCACGTGAAGTTTTCGGCGCTTCCAGATGTTGATCAAAGCATAAATTTGGGGCCTCAAGCACCATCAGAGGCCAATTTATTGTTAAACGAAAAATTTCAAAGTTATATCCAGGAAACAAGGCATTTAGTCAATACAAAACTTGAAGAATTGACTTCAAGTATCTCTGAGCTGAGAGTTGGTTCTTATCTTAAATATGCGCTGCTTTCAAGAGGTAAAAGGCTCAGGCCAATCTTAACTATCTTATCATCTCAATCAGTTGGAGGCGATAAAAATTCTATTGTTTCTCTTGCACTAGCAATTGAACTTCTCCATGGAGCTACGTTGGTTCACGATGATGTTATAGATGAAGATGAATTGCGAAGAGACATTCCAACAATCCATAAAAAATGGAGTATAAATGACGCAATAATAGTTGGAGATGCAATGATTTCGCTTGCAATAAATTTAGCTGCAGATTACGGCCCAGATATTATGAAGATAGTATCTGAATGTGGATTAGAGCTTTGTGAAGGCGAGCTTTTAGACATGTCTCTTTCATTAAGAAGATCTACTGAAGATGATTGTTTTTTGAAAATTAAAAGGAAGTCGGCCTCTTTGTTTAGAGTCTCTGCACAAGTTGGAGCATTATTTGGCGGTGGATCACCTGTTGAAGTCGAGTCTTTGGCTAGATTTGGTGAATATTTTGGGATTGCTTATCAAATTAGAGATGACCTTTTAGATTTAACCGAAAATAAAATTCCAAGCGATTTAAAAAATGGAAGAATAACCTTACCAATAATCAACTTCTATAACAATTCTGATTCTTATGCGAAAAATCTCTTAGAAGAAAATTTTGGGAAAAATAACATTAAAAGAGATACTATTATAGAAATCGTTGATAAAATGAAAGAAACTGACTCTATAGCATATTGTGAACAAAAAATTGAAGAAAATCTAAGAGAGGCAACTGCAAGTCTTAGCTCGATTAAAGAGTCAGAATTTAAAACATATCTTAAAGATTTTTCAAAATTTATTTTGAACTCTGCTAAGTAAAAAATCTTTTTACTTGTTATCCTTTTACGTAATGCCTTTCCCGTAAAACTCTGCTCCAATCACCAAGTTTTTGACCAAATACTATATCTGTTATAATTTGAACTAGGAAAAGAATTCCAATAAGAATTATAGACCACATAGGAGCGCTAACCGACATTGCGATGATTACCACAATAAGTGGCATTATTTTAGTAACAATAGTACCCGAGGCATGCATAGCTATTCTAGATGATGGAGATACGCGTAAATATGAGGCATAATCTGTTTTAAGAGTTGGTTGAATCTTCAATGGTCCATTTAGAAAATAAAACGTAAAATGTATTCCGACTAATCTCCCCATTATATAGTGAGATAGTGGGTGAAGAGTCGTTCCAAGGATGAATGCTGCAATAAATAAAGCTGTGCCACGAATAAAATTGTTTGGAATAAACTCATTGGGATAGTTAATACTCAGAGCAATAAGCCATAATCCGAATATTGTTCCTAATATTTCAAGAAAATGACCTATCCAAAGATTAACTGCAACAGGCATTTTTGTTCTAGATGCTATTTGGTCGATTCTTCCAATTTGATCTGCAAATTTTTCGATTAAATTTAGATCTTTTTTAACTTCAGAAACAACTTTCCAAAATCCAAGCTCTTTGAGCGAATAATTTCCTTTGGATACTTCTTGCTCTATTCTGTTAAGTTCAGCTTGAATTTTTGATACTTCAGTGAGCACTATATTGTCTCTCCTTTAGCCATTCTCTAAAGCTATTTACCTTATCAATAATCCCTTTTTTCTCAAGCAACTCAAATGTCGTTTAACGTGTGTGAGTGGGTTTTAATTGTTTTTCAAAGAACTCTATGAAATAATTATTGGGTTAAATAAAGCCGAGGCATCTGAGTTCAAAGGTCTTTTGGACAAACATATTGCCAATTCAAGTCAAGTAAGTTCAAAAGTTTTGCGTTTTTTTAAATTCAATTTTCTAGCTTTTTGAAAGAAATAGTCCGACATATGTCAGAATATAGTCAGAAAAGATAGAAATTCTCGAACTTTACTGAGGCATTGAGATAGGATTTTTGGGAAGGGCTCTCTGAGGTATTTCTATAGTCAGTTGAAAAAATGCAGGCGCAAAAGTAGATTTTAACGGCCATTTTGG
>JACRDV010000088.1 GCA_024860865.1 Methanobacteriota archaeon
AGCGCCTCACCTGATTTAAAACGTTTGTCTTGGCGCGCATAGCTGAGGTATGGTATTATAGCTGTGACTTTTTTTGCACCGTGATCAGAGGCAATGTCTAAGATAAAAAGTAGCTCGATTAAATGATCATTTTGCGGGCGATAAGTCGATTGGATTACCGTTACTTCTTGATCTTTCATTTCACAAGCAACTTGCACATATAGTTCCCCGTCAGGGAACTTCTTTACTAAAGGGGCTGAAAATTCAACATCTAGCTCTTTTGCAACTTTAGTAGCAAGCTCTTGAGAAGCAGATCCGCCTATAATGATCATTTTAACCTCTAAAAAATATATTAATTCGAATAAAAAACTATTCTTTTAGCAGAAAAGTTGGATAGGTAAAAATTTTAAATAAGAGATAAGATACTAATTTAAGCCTAAAAATGCTATATGAATTAGTTTCTTTAGAGTATTTACTCGTACAATAATCTTAATTTGAGATAAAGCTTATTTTAAAGAAGAACAATATTAAACAAACCATATTGGTTGAAAAGCTTACCTTAAGAATGGTATAAAAATGAAAGAAGTTAACACTAATATTAAAACAACAGAAGAAATTCAAATCCCAAAGAAATTAATTGAGCAAGTTATAGGCCAAGACCAAGCAGTTGAGGTCATTAAGAAAGCTGCTGTACAAAAGCGCCATGTGTTGCTAGTTGGGGAGCCCGGAACAGGAAAATCTATGCTTGGACTTGCGATGGCAGAATTGCTTCCAAAAGAAGAACTTCAAGATATTTTAGTGTATCCCGGCATTGAAGATAAGAATAACCCAGAAATCAAAGTTGTGCCAGCTGGTGAAGGCAAGCAGATAGTCTCAAAAGCTCGCTTCAGGTCAAAAGAAGGTGAGAGGAAAAAACATCTTTTTGGAACTTTGATTATTTTTGGCATTCTATTCCTCGGATTAGTGACTTGGGTTCAATCAAAATCTCCAACTGGTTTTTTAGTAGCTATGTTAGTTGCTGTAATGGTTTTCATAGCACTTGGAACTATTCGAGTTAGAGAAGAAGTTGAATCCCCAAAACTTTTGGTTAGCAATCAACCTGATACTATCGCTCCATTCGTTGATGGAACGGGCGCTCATGCTGGGGCGCTTCTTGGAGATGTGAGGCACGATCCCTTCCAGTGTATTCCAGATTATGAACAGGTTCAATTGCCAAACGGAAGGCCGATTAAAATTAGTAAACTATTGGATAGGTTTTTCGAGGATAAGCACCCCGAAGAAATAGAGTTACATCCTAATCAGCAGTTCCAAGTACTGGCAGGCTTTGATGATAAGTTCGGATTTATAAAAGCAAATGTTGTAAAAGTATTCAGAAGATTTTATGATGGGGCATTAATTGAACTCGAAACTAGGCGTGGTTATAAGATAAGGGTGACGCCTAACCATCCAATAGCGATTTTTAATGCTAACGGGACTGTGAAATATATTGAAGCAACACGAATTAAAAAAGGAATATTAAGTATTGTACCTTACAAGCTACCAATCGAAACTAAAGAAATATTGAATAAAGAAAAACTACTGCTCTATGCGGACATACTGGCAGATGGTTACGTTGGTGAAAGAAGTGTAATCTTCAAGCTCAGACGGGAGTTTAAAATAAAATGGATTCTGACTCATATCCAAGCTTGCGGACTTAAGCCGAATGTACTAGTCCGAAATAAAGATACACTTATCTATATTAATTCAGCAGAGTTTGTTAGAGAATTAAGCCGCATCGGACTGTTAGAAGATGGTAAGAAAAAAATACCCTCAATTATTTTTGACCAGCCTGCAAAGAATATCAAAACGTTCATAGCAGAATACTTTGCAATAGATGGATACGTTGGTAAGCAAGGTCAGTTTGAACTCATATCAAAAGAATTAATCAGCGATTTTGTATCACTCCTGCTCAAAATAGGCATAAAGGCTAAGGTAAGAGAAAGGATAGATAGAGGATTTGGAAAAGGAAAAATCCAGCCGGAACTTATTTTCTCCAATTATGAGTTTGCTAAATTTTACTACCCTACAACAATAAATCCATATCATAGACAGAACTTGAGAAAGTATCTCAGAGAAACAAGAAGTACACATGTGACATATGATGATAACATACCACTCGGTTTTGATGTTTTAGAAAGATTGAGAGATGCAATTGGACTAAGTAGGGCGCGAATACATAAAAGCTACTATGCTATGAATCCTAAGGTGGATACATATACCACCCCAACAAGAGGTTTGCTCCGGCATGTAGTTTCAGTTTTTCAACAACATTTGAATTGTTCTGAGTTTTATAAATTGAGAGACATCGTATATGGAAGTTATGGGTTTGATGAAATTGTTAACCTGCGTTTAGTTCGCTATAAGGGCTATGTGTATAACGTGACAACAACGACCGGGAACTACTTAGTAAATAATATTCTAACCCACAATTCCGGCGGACTCGAAACGCCAGCACACGAGAGAGTTGAGGCAGGAGCGATCCATAGAGCGCACAAAGGAGTATTATTTATTGATGAGATAGCGACCCTTGGACCTAGGAGCCAACAAGAGTTACTCACTGCAATGCAAGAGAAAGCATATCCGATCACTGGCCAAAGCGAGAGAAGTTCCGGTGCGATGACAAGAACAAAGCCAGTTCCATGCGACTTCATTTTGATAGCGGCAGGCAATCTACCAGTTGTAGAAAAAATGCATCCAGCTTTGAGATCTAGGATGCGCGGTTATGGTTATGAGGTTTATATGAATGACACTATACCTGATACTCCGGAAAACCAAGAGAAACTTGCTAGATTTGTTGCTCAAGAGGTAATTAAAGATGGCAAAATTCCCCACTTCGCTAAAGAAGCTGTAGAGGAGATAATTAGAGAGGCCAGGCGCAGGTCAGGTAGAAAAGGCCATCTAACCCTTAGGCTTAGAGACCTTGGTGGGCTGATTAGAGCAGCTGGAGATATTGCAAGGTCAAAGAGTGCCAAATATGTTGAACTTGAACATGTACTTGCTGCTAAAGATACTGCTAGGACTCTTGAGAAACAGCTTGCTGATAGATTCATTGAACGCAAGAAGGAGTATCAAGTTTTTAAGACGGTTGGGGCTGAAGTTGGGAGAGTTAATGGATTAGCTGTAATTGGTCCAGATTCTGGTGTTATTCTTCCAATAGTTGCAGAAGTGGCACCTGCTCTCAGCAGGGAAGAGGGAAGAGTAATTGCTACTGGCAAGCTCGGTGAAATTGCAAAAGAAGCTGTTCAAAATGTGAGCGCCTTGATTAAAAAATACACGGGTCAAAATATCAAAGACTATGATATTCATGTTCAATTTATCATGTCTCATGAGGGAGTTGAAGGTGACTCCGCTTCTATCTCAGTTGCTACAGCAGTCTTTTCAGCTTTAGAAGGAGTTCCAGTTGACCAAAGTGTTGCTATGACAGGTTCATTGAGCGTTCGCGGCGAGGTTCTGCCAGTGGGTGGAACTACTCCAAAAATAGAAGCTGCAGTTGAGGCGGGGATCAAAAAGGTTTTAGTGCCGAAGGCCAATGAAAAAGAAGTATTTCTTGAAGAAAAGAAAATAGGGAAAGTAGAGGTCATCCCAGTTGAAAGCATTACGGACGTTCTAGAGCATGCATTGGTTTGGAGGGATAAAAAAGACTTACTGGCTAAACTCCGTGAATTGGCAGCTAAAACTATTCCTCGCATAGGCATTTTTGAAAGGGAAAAGCCAACACCGACATAGATTTTGGTTAAATTTAAAAATACAACTTTTTTCTTTTTTCAAACTTTTTAACTCTCCCAATTTTTTGGTTTTTAAAGGCAAAATTTTTAAGTTTAAATTTAAAATGTTTTAAGGTGGAAAAGTGGGAAATCCAGAAAAAATAATTGCTAATGTTATTTCAAGTGGCGCGGAGTACGTTGACATTCGCATTTTTAGGGGAACAAGAACTTCACTTGAAATCCAAGAACAAAAAATCAAGGAAATTTTGACAGGATTTGAGCATGGAGCAGGTATTCGAGTTCTATTCAATGGCTCTTGGGGATTTGCTTCAACAAGCGATTTATCAAAATTAGATTCTGTAGCTGAGACCGCACTCAAACTCGCAAAATCAACTTCTAAGGTAAGTAAGCGCGAAAGCTTCAAGCTAGCATCAATTCGAGCAAAAAAGGATAGCTTTGTACTTAAAGTCGAAAAAGACCCTAAGGATATTTCGATTGAGCGGAAAAAACAACTTCTAATAGATGTGGATACAGCAGCTAGAGCATTTCCTGAAGTAGTAAGTGTTAGAGCTAAATATGCGGAAGGTGTTGGAACAGCGGCACTATTTACATCGGAGGGGACATCCATTGAAACTGAACTTACCAAAACAATAGTTGTTATCGAGGCAATTGCAAGAAGAAATAATAACCTTCAGTTTGGATATGAAACTGTTGGAGCATCAGCTGGATTTGAAGCGGTTGAAAATGCAAGCGTGCTTGGGAGAATTGCCGCTCAAAAAGCAGTTGAATTGCTCGGTGCAGAACACTGTCCGGCTGGAAAGTTTCCGATTATAATGGATCCAAAACTTACTGGAGTTTTTATTCATGAGGCTCTTGGGCATGCTGCTGAGGGCGACAATATCTTACAAAAGAATTCTGTGCTTGAAGGCAAACTTGGAACAAAGATTGGTTCTAAATATGTAACAGTTATCGATGATCCAACAATTAAAAATAGTTTTGGATTTTATCCTTATGATGACGAAGGAGTGAATGCAAGAAAAAATATAATAGTGAAAGACGGGATTTTGACTTCATACTTACATTCGCGTGAAACAGCTTCTAAATTAAAATCTGAATCAACTGGAAATGCTAGAGCAGAAGGCTATCATGCTAAACCCATCGTTAGAATGAGCAATACATACATCGAGCCAGGTAATTGGACATTTGAGGAAATGATTGAAGATATTAATCTTGGAGTTTATGTTAAGGGTTTGCGCGGAGGTCAAGTAGATCCAGCGAAGGGTTTATTCCAATTTGCTGCTGAATGCGGTTATTTAATAGAAAAAGGCAAACTCACTAAAACTCTACGAAATATTGCATTCTCCGGCGAGACTCTTAACATTTTAGAGAGAGTTGATGCCGTTGGAAAAGATTTTCAACTTAGCCCTGGTATGTGTGGGAAACTCGGGCAATTAGCAGCAACAGGAGATGGAGGCCCGCATGTTAGAGTTTCAGAAGCTTTAGTTGGTGGCTTGGGATGATTGACATAGCTAACTCTTGTGTTAAATATGCCCTCAAGCTTGGAGCTCAATCAGCTGAAGCGTTTGCTGGAAACTATGATGTATTGCGCGTCAGCATAAGTAAGGGCGAAGTTGAAACTGGCAAGAGAACAATCGGCAGTGGAGTTGGTGTGCGTGCGGTCATAGATGGCAGCATCGGGTTTTCGTACACTAGCGACATTTCAAAACTAGAAAAAGTGGTTGAAGAAGCAATTAAATTTGCAAAAGTTGGAGACAAGGATCCTTCATTCAAAAGTCTGCCACATCCATCAGAGTACCCAATAGTTAAAGGAACCTTCGACAATAAAATTGAAGAACTTAGTATAGAGGATTCGCTTGAGTTTGTTCAAACAATGATTTTAGCAGCAAAGAATGTTTCTCCTTCAATCAAAGTTCCAGTTGGAGAATTTATAAGCAATAAAGAAGAAATTTTTATAGCAAATTCAGAGGGAATTGAGGCTACCGATAAAGGCACATATGTAGAAGCTAGTTTAAATGCAATGATTAAAAATAGTGGAGAAGTATCCACGGCGATCGAATATTTCGCTTCAAGAAAATTTGATTTGGATCCATCTCTAGTTGGGGAGAAAGCTGCTAGTCTAGCTCTCAAATCTCTTAATAGTAAAAAAATTGAAACCCAGGAAACTCAGGCAATTCTTGAGCCATTTGCAGTTACAGAGTTACTTGAAAGTATCTTTATTCCAGCTTTAAGTGCCGAAGCTGTTCAGCAAAATGAGTCAATTTACAAAAACAAACTTGGTGAGCAAATTGTTTCTCCAATTTTAACAGTGGTAGATGATGGGACATTGGGATTAAAAACCAGTATTTTTGATGGAGAAGGAACGCCATCTAAAAGAACACTTATTATTGAGAATGGAATTTTGAGATCATATTTATATGACTCTTATACAGCCGGCAAAGATGGTGTGGAAAGCACTGGCAATGCTATTAGAAGTTCATATGCTACAATACCCAAAATTGGCCCCACGAATTTTATAATTCAACCAAAGGTTTCCTATGAAAAACTCGTTTCTGAAGTTAGAGATGGCATATTAATTACTGGAACAATTGGGGCACATACAGGAAATCCTATTTCTGGCGATTTTTCGGTTGAAACAAGGAACGCATTTAAAATTGAAAAAGGAGAGATAGTTTATCCAGTAAAACAAATTATGTTGGTTGGAAATATTTTTGAGCTTTTAAAAGAAGTTGATGGAATCGGGGACAATGCTAGACAAATTGACTCGGTTTTCTCTCCTTCCATTCGTATTTCCAAAGCTAAGTTTGTAAGCTAAATTTCTATAACATCCTAAATTGTTAGGTGTCACATCTATACTTTATAGACTACAAGTTTGCTTCCCGTTACCGGTACATATTGTTTCATTTGGAACTCTTTCAGCACTTCACTTCTGACGCACCAGATACAAGTCAAGCAGGATTCTCAAAGTAGGTAGTGAGCGAGACTTAATATTACTTAAAACTATAACGTATAACAGGAACTGCGAGATTTCTGAGGGTATTTACATGTGGAAATTTCTTCGGCCAGACGCAGTTGAAATACTAGAAGACAAGCGAGTTCAGAAATCGCTAGCAAGATACTTCAGCGTAATGTTTGATAAAAAGCCAGCAAAGTACATGATTACCCGAAGATTTCCAACTGGTATTGATTTTTCAGCTACAACTGAGAACCTTTGGAAAGCACATGATGATTTGATCAAAGATTTTGAAAAAATTCAGAAACAAGTTGATGAAGGAAAACTTTCACTTGACCAACTTGAACCTGGAAAAGTTTCTTTACTTGATTTAAAAATTGAGATAGCTAAAAGGATTTTAAAGAATTGCCATTTTTGTGAGCGCCGTTGTGGAGTTGACAGAACAGCTGGAAAGAAGGGATTTTGTCAGGCGGGAGTTGAAGCAAGGATCGCTTCTGAGTTTCTACATCACGGAGAGGAACCCGAGCTTGTGCCCTCCTATACTATTTTCTTTTGTGGTTGTTCATTTTATTGTATTCACTGCCAAAATTGGACTATTTCTAGATGGGTTGAGCCTGGTTGGCCGGCAACGCCGCAAGATATTGCCAAAATGGTTGATAAGAGAAGACATGAAGGAGCTCGAAACGTTAATTGGGTTGGTGGTAGTCCAACACCTAACTTACACAATATTCTCGAGTCATTAAAATATTTTCGAGTGAATATACCATCGGTTTGGAACAGCAACATGTACATGAGTGAAGAAGCGATGAAACTACTACACGGTACTGTTGACGTATACTTAACTGACCTAAAATATGGAAATAGTGAATGTGCGCTTAAACTTTCTAAAGTAAAGAGTTATTGGGAGATTGCAACCAGAAATCATATTATTGCATCGCGACAGGCAGAGTTGATTATTAGGCAACTAGTTTTGCCAGGGCACTTAGAGTGCTGCACTAAGCCAGCTTTAAGTTGGATTGCTAAAAACTTAGGACCAGATGTAAGGACTAACGTTCTATTTCAATATCGCCCGGAATTCAAGGCTTATGAATACGAGGGGATGAATAGAAGACTCACTATGCAGGAGATTAAACGAGCCATGGAGTTCGCAAATGAAGCTGGTTTAAAGAACTTGTTATTTTAGTAGACGGAAGGACCATAAAAAGATCACAATTGAATATAGAAAATAATTGCAAGGATTATTTTCCAACCCAAATCAATGATGGCATCGTAAGTTGTTGGCAACCGCTTAGTGCGAATAATATAGAGTAACGTAACTAAGGATGCTAAAGCCAACTATCAAGAAAATAGTTCGTTTTAAGTTTATCACTTAATTCCATCTCATGTTTTAACTTTTTATTTTTTTCAAAATTTTTTTGGCCCCTACTTCAGTGAAAAATCCGATCCCACCTCCAACTAAAACATCGCTAAGCCAATGGTGAGCAAGCAAGAGGCGAGATAAGCAAATTAAAAATGTGCAAAACCATAACAAATAAACTAGCCAGCTATTAACTATGTTATTATGCCACATGGCAGATATTGCTGTGCTGTTCATGGCATGGCCAGAAGGAAAACTATTCTTTTCTTTCAATATTGATATTAGATCTGAAACTGCTCCACCCAAATGTAGGGTAGGCGGCCTATCGCGGGGAATGAAGGTTGTGCAAATATTTCGAATTATCAAATTGAAAATTAGAATTAAACCTAGTTTATAGAGCAAATTAGTCTTTCTTCCTTTGAGGGCGTAGATAAATGAAAACAAAAAGAGACTTAAATATAGTAACAAGGATGAAATGACTGCAAATTTTCTTATAACTAAGAAATTAAGTGTTGGCGGTGTAAACCAAATTAAAACGATTTGGTCTGCTTCCATTAGTAGTGAAGCAATCCCGCCTGATATAAGAGCGATACCTATTGCAAGCTCCTTTTTTTCTTCCACTTACTCACTCATTTTTCTTTTCTGGTACTTGATTATCTTTTCAACTGATTTGCGCATTCGTTCAGAAAATTTTAGTCGAGGTCTGGCAGTTTTAATTAGCTGATAGAGTATTTTGCTAGCCACTTCAGCTCCATTTTCTTTAACAAGTCGCTTCGCGGCTGAACTTATCTTATTATAAGTAGCCGGATCACTGAGCAAGTTATTTATTGTTTGACGAAGTTTTGTTGGTGTTAAATTTTTGGCAAAAATTACTCTGCCAGCGCCAGCTTTTTCAATACGTTCAGCATTTCCTAATTGTTCAGCATGTTTTTCTGGTGGTATTATAATAGAAGGAACGCCGCAGGCAGCAATTTCCATAAGTGTAGTGTGTCCAGCCTGAGTCACTACTATATCGCTAGCTTTGATATATTCCATCAGATTTGGGACGTATCCTTTGACAATCACTTCTGAAGGAATATTGAGTTGCTTTAACTTAGCCTGGTCTACGTTTGGGCCAGTGTTGATAACCATTTGAGCAGGAATCCCTATTTTATACGCAGATATGGCATTTTCGATTATCTTTAAGCCTTGAGTTGTTCCACCAACTGTTACCAAAATAACTTTTTTTTGAGAAAGATGTAGCTTTTTTCTTAACTCTTCTTTACTAGGGACTTCACTCGGAAGTTTCTTTAAAATTGGACCAATGAAAATAATTTTGTTATCAAGTTCTTTTGGTATCTCATAATTGCCTTTAAAATCTGGAACAAAAATTAATTTACTAAAATTATAGAGCACTTTTAGACTATAATTAAACGATTTCTCTATCGCTTTTTCTTTTAAAGAAAAAGTTGAAACAAACACCTTAACTGTTGGTTGATTAGTAATAATTACGCACTGGATCTTTCGAAATCTGCAAGCAATTGGTATCGAAAATTGAGAATCACTAACTACCAATTGTGGTTTGAGCTTTTTTAAAATAGAGGCTTCATATAGCATGCTTTTAAAAAAAGTTTGTGGCAATTCTTTAATGACCTTTTTTATAGTTTGGTCTATATCGAGAGCTCCCGGCCGTTCAACAAATTTTATTGGTTTTTGGCTTTCTATAACATAGAAACCCTCTTTTCTTACTATTTCTACAAATTCATCCTTACATAAAAAATAAATTTCGATCTTTGGATCAATTTGTTTCAATTTACTCGCTATAGTTAGACACCTTGAAGTATGACCAAGTCCAACTTGAAAGGGTGCAAATAACACTCTTTGCATGTTCTCACCAAGAATTCTAATTTAAAGCCTCGAAAACTAAAGAAATATTCTAATGCAGTAAATAAAATTTCTGATAAAAACTTCATTTAGATAAAAATTAAATATCGTTTGGGTTGAGTATAATCGGGAGTTTGATGGGCTTTATTGAGCGTTTCTTTGGGGTTCTAATCAACCCAAGCATAACTTTTAAAGAAATAAACGAAAATCCAAAGTTGCTAGAAGCTTTTGGCGCTATTTTAATCGTTGGGCTATGCGCTGGAGTTGGGGGGGCTCTCAATTTGAGTTTAATCGCTCAGGAGATAGCACATCCATTAATTTCACCAATTGTGCTAATTGTTAGTGCACCATTAGGCTACTTTTTAACGTGGGTTGTAATTAGTTGTATCTTATATGCTAGTGCAAAGGTTTTTGGCGGAACAGGAGCTTTCGAAGCTAGTTTGATTCTACTTAGTTTTGCATTTGTTCCAGCAATCTTTTTAGCCCCTCTTGGTGTTGTTGCTTATGCAATAGGGGCCTTCGGTGCTTTTATTTACACTCTCGGTTCTTTTGTTATCTCAATTTGGGGAATGATACTAGCAATTTTCGCTATAAAGGAGCACCATAAATTATCAACACCGAGAGCTGTAATGGCCGTATTTATTCCTGTTTTAGTCATTGCGATAATTATATTTGTTTTAGCTTTCATTGCAATCATTTATCTTGAAAAATTTCTAACCTATCCTATATCATTCTGAGGCAAAAAATGAAAGAAAAAATAATCATTCTAATTATAGCACTTGTAGTTTTGATCTCAGTTGTGGTAGGAATACTAATTTTGTTTCAAGCTCCAGCTATTGGAATTTCCGGTAAAGTGGCATTAATTCGAGTCGAAGGAACAATTACATCTAGTAAAGGAATTTTTGGCGGCACAAGCTCTGAAGAAATTGTTAAACAAATTAAACAAGCCCGAGAAGATTTCTTAATTAAAGCAATTTTAATTAGAATAAATAGTCCGGGCGGAAGTGCTGCCGCTTCACAGGAGATATACATGGAAATTATGAAAACAAGAAATAGCGGCAAGCCAGTGGTTGTTTCGATGGGAGACGCTGCTACATCAGGGGGTTATTACATTGCTTCTGCAGCAAATAGAATAGTTGCAGCTCCAGGTACTCTCACAGGGAGCATAGGAGTGATTTGGGTCCATCCAGTGTTATCTAGGTTTTTTGAGGAATGGGGAATTCAATTTGAAATAGTGAAGTCTGGTCCATATAAGGATATAGGAGCAGTTTGGAGGAATTTCACTGAGGAAGAGTGGCAATTAGCAAAAGAAGCGATTAATGACACATATGACCAGTTTGTTGAAGACGTAGCTAAGGGTCGCAACATAAGCGTTGAAAAAATTAAGCAAATTGCTGATGGAAGAATTCTCACTGGTCGTCAAGCAAAGGAATTGGGATTAGTCGATGCTTTAGGAAATATTGAAGATGCTACCAAACTTGCTGCAGATTTAGCCGGCATTGAAAAACCAGTCGTTGTTGAGCTCAAAAAAAGAACCCTTTTTGAGGCATTATTTGGAACGATGGGCGAAGGAATCAGTCGTGGAATAGTAAAAGGGATAATTCAACTCTACCTCCAGAAGCAAATTGCACTTTAGGTTTTAAAATGGAAGTTTTTCCAAATATTTTTAGGATTAGCCATCAAACTGATTCTAACGTTTACTTGATTAAAAGCCAGAAAATTATTTTGATTGATGCTGGTGGTGGACAATTTAATAAATTAATGTTGTCTAACATCAAAAAAATTGGAATTTTGCCAAAGGACATTGAATTGATTATCCATACCCATTGTCACTACGACCACATAGCCGGCGACATTTTCTTTTTAAAAAATACTCCAGCAAAAGCTGCAATACATGAGCTTGATGCGGAACCACTTACAAAGGGTAATGCAATACGAACATTAGCCTCACTGTTCTTAAGAACACCAGAACCAATAAAAGTTGATCTACTTTTAAAAGATGGTCAAATAATAAATGTTGGGGACTTTGAACTTGAGGTTATTCATACGCCGGGCCACTCCCGGGGTAGCATTTGCCTTTATGAAAGGGAACTAAAACTATTGTTTTCGGGCGATACTGTTTTTCCCGGCGGAAGTTTCGGCCGAGCAGATTTGCCTGGTGGCAACTTTAAGGATTTAGTGAATTCATTATTAAAACTCGCAAAACTTAATGTAATGGTCCTTTTACCTGGACATGGTTCAGTTATTACTGAAAATGGCAATAATCATATTCGATCGTCATTAGAGATGGCACAATCGCTGCTTGAGGAAGGGCTTATCTAAAATGGGGCCTAGAGAAATCCTAAACAAGCTAAAGTGGCATCCCAAGGAGAAATTTGAGGATTATGAGATTGTTATCCTGCATCGCGGTGCTCCAAAGGATATAAAAATAATTCCTACAAAATTAGTAATTAAACTTGAGAGATCATTCTTTTATTATAAAGAAAATGAAGAAGAAGTTATGATTCCATATCACAGAATCCTGAAAATCAGAAACATAAAAACTAATAAGGAAATATGGGCTAAGCGGGGCATATGATGGAAAACGAAGAGTTCAAACCAAAAGTTGGGGACTATATGAGCAAAGATGTAATTACAGTTACCCCAGAAACTACAGTGAAAGAAATAGCTAACTTAATTATAAGTACAGGGCATGATGGTTTTCCCGTAGTTGAAAATGGCAAAATTATCGGAATAGTTACTTCACGCGATTTAATTCTCCAGATATCCAATAAAAAAGCAAAAGACATCATGTCAACGAACGTTGTTATAACGTATCCAAATGTTAACATAATTGATGTTGCAAGAGTTATGTTTAGAATGGGTTTTCAGCGATTGCCAGTTGTTGATGAGGACTACCGGTTGGTTGGGCTGATAACTAATATGGATGTCATTCGCTCAACAATCGAAAGAGCAAATCCAATGCGAGTAAAAAGAGTTAAAGAATCAATAGAAAGGATACATGGAGTTAAAGTGGATGTTCAACTTAACAAGGTTAAGATCAATGATCTCAGACCTACGCAATCAGTGATTTATACGGATGAGCTCGAGGGTAGAATTTATGAGATTAGAAAGGGCTTAGCTGAACCACTTATTGTTATAAAAACTGGTGGTAGAACTGTTCTTGTAGATGGCCATCATCGAGCCATTGCTGCACAGCGCTTAGGTGTTGAGGAAACAGAGGCTTATATTTTAACTCTTAGTAAAGATGTAATACTTGGGCTTGAAAAAACTGCTGAAAAAGAAGGGTTGAACACATTGGCAGATATTAAAATAGTTGATGAGATCCCACACAAGTTGATTGATATAATAAGCACACGGAGGAGAGGATAAGATGGTTGGAGCTGAAATTTTAAATGAAGTTTATTCAGTCATTTTGGATAGAAAATTGAACCCTAAACCAGAGTCATACGTTTGTAGCCTATACAAAGCAGGCGAGGATAAAATATTGGAAAAAATCGGTGAGGAAGCAGTTGAGCTGATTTTGGCCTCTAAAACCAATAGTCAAGATAAAATTGTTTTTGAAACAGCAGATTTAATATTTCACACCCTTGTGCTTTTTGGGTCTAAAGGAATACCAATAGAGGCAGTTTTTGAAGAGCTTAAGCGAAGGAGAAAATAATCAGTCGAGAGCAGCAATTCTTCCCAAAATATCAGTTCGAGTTACTAAGCCCTTTAAATTTCCATTTTTGTCTAAAACTATTAATCTGCCCACATCTTTTTCTTGCATTAATTTAATTGCATTAAAAATCAGAACATCTTGTTCAATACTTATGACATTTTTTGTCATAATCTTTTCAACAGTTCCATCTTCATTGCCTTCTGCTAAAGCTCTGGCAATATCTGTTAAAGAAACAACTCCAACTACTTTGTTTCCATCTAAAACTGGGGCCCCTCTAATTCTTTTTTCAGATAAAATTTTTGCAGCTTCCTTAATCGAGGCTTTAGAATTTAATTTTACCACATCTTTCTTAATAATATCCATTACTCTTTCTTTCGGAATAGATCTCATTTTGAGAATTTCAATTAGAACTATATTGCCAATATCATCTCGCCCTATAACCTTGCCTTCGATAATTAACTTGTTAACATGAGTAGGCCCGATCCTGATTATATCTCCAACATCGACTTGTTTCACATTGCCTAAAACTTTGATTACTGCTTGGCACTCTTCAGGATGTGGAATTGTTGTTAAATCAACTTCAGTAACCATCATGTTTTCAAGTTTGACTTTGTTTCGGAAAACCGGAATCGGGGCTGCCTTTTCAGTTATTTCAGTTCCAAGCTCTTGGTAAGTTTTGGTTGTTGGGCGATAGCCACCCTTTGGACCTGGGACTCCCTCTACTAACCCAAAAATTCTGAGTGCTTGCATTTGGTTTCGGATAGTTCCTGGGTTTTTATTTGTTGCCCCAGCTATGTCTTCTCCTTTTATCGCTAATCCCTTGCCTCGGTGATATAAGTCAACTAATGCAAGCAAGATTTCTTTCTGGACTGAAGTTAGTGCCATTTTTCCACCATTACTTACTTAATGATAAATAATGACAATTGGTTTTTATATACCTTGGGGATTCTGTTGCAAAATAGGCGCTTGAGCGCCAGCAGCTTCTCCTCTTTTGCTCCTGCCCTTGTTTAAGGGAGCAATCAAAGCTACATTCGAGGAGCGATCCAGCCTGAACCGCAGGCTTTCATTTTGAGTTTTCAAAATATTTAGAGCTGCATTTAAATGGCGATTAATTCCGCAACACTCTAAGATTTGAACTTTCGAAAGCATTTACGGAATTTAAAAACAGCTTTGTGTCTCAAATAAGTTTAATGATGATTTAATTATACTTTTTTCTCATTAGCCATTTATTAGCTCCAATGATTTGGCATTTGACTCCATCTCCAATTGCCTGAAAGGATAATGGGGTAAAAGTCTTTAAATAATTGTTTGCTTGCTTATTAATCAATAAGAGGGTTGGCGATGGAGAAAACGAGCAAAATCCTATTAGAAAAAGAATTAAAGTTTTTCGAATCCAAGAAGGCAGAGTGGTTACAGAAATACAAGGATAAATTTGCCCTCATCAAAGAGGAAGAACTTATCGATGTGTTCGATACCTTTGGAGATGCATATAAGGAAGGAGTAAAGAGGTACGGAAACCAGCCCTTTTTTATTAAGAAGATAAGTGAGGAAGAACGGATTGAAACATTTCCCGCACTCACGCTAGGGATTATTCATGCCAATCTATGAAATCCGGTCATCTTCAGATATTCTCAAAAGTGCAGGAGCGATCTTGCCAAATATCGAAATCTCCCTACCTCAAATACTTGTGGACGAGTTAACCAAAAAAGGAATGCCAACACCCAAACCTATTGCCGGGAATGTGCTCATAGACACTGGGGCCTCGGCCAGTGTGGTTGATTTGTCTGTTATTTCCAGCCTCCAGATAAGCCCTGTTGGAGTTGCAACGGTACTAACAACTGCTGGACCCGTTCAACAGAATTTATTTCCAATGAGGTTTGTGCTTCCAGGACTCGTTATCGATGTCAGCGCTGTACTTGGCGCTGATTTGAGGCCTTTCGGCATTGTTAGCCTCTTTGGCCAGATATTCTTAGTTTATTTTTAATGATTTATCATGGCCGTGCTGGAATGATAACTTTAGCATTCTAGCTGACCGAAATTTTGTTGAAATTAACCTTCAGGGTTCATCAAATTTATAGTTAAATTATCGTTAAATAAGTTTATTTTCAAGATTTATTCCTTTAACTGAAATTTCACCAAACTCCCCTTTCTCACCTTTTATTTCAAACTTTACAGGCAATATTTTCTCTATGACACCAATATTTGTTAAGCAGTGCTCGGTTATTTTTTCCACAGTTACTTTTGATTCTGAATCACAAAGGGAAAGAAAAACCAAAATCTGATCAGCCATGTATTTGTCTAAAGCAGCTCCAGATTTTATGCTGTTGATTAGCTCTAAGGCAGCTTCTTCTGCAACTTTCTCTGCAGGCTTTCCTTTCTTACCAATGTTATCAGAACCAAGTACTGTATTCTCACATTCTGCCCATAGTGTTATCGACGTACCCGGGGACATTGTGTTGACAGTTTGATATGGGATATCTACCTCTAGAAAGTTACGATCAATAAAAAATTTTTTAGCAGCATTAGCTTGTCTAACTGCCACATGCTCGGGCAATGATCCAGCAATAGAAATTCCTTTGATTGATTTAACTTCTCCAGGTTCGGTTAATTGAATCGAGTTTAATTTTTTAACAGGATAAACAGTAATTTCTACTAATGCCCCACCCTTGGGATAAAATCCCTCTTTAATTATTTTAATTTCAGCATTATATCCTATTTTTTTAACAATCGGTAAAAACACATTCTGAGTATATTGTACCGGGGGGCTCCATGTGGAAGCAGTAGATCCGCCTTTAATTTTTATTTTAACAATATCATTAGCATATGCGCTAGCAACTTGCAGGCTTTGATATAAAAGACCAATACTTCCAGCTGTTGGTAATTCGATGTTCAATTCTCTTGCTTTAAGTTTTTCTGGAATGAATTCTATTTCTGTTGAGCCTAATTTTGCACCTTTCACTTCTGCATCACATAATTGAGCTACTGCTAATACTCCCTCTAGATGCTGACTTTTCAAGCCAGCTCCGCCGGCCCTTGCACCGCGAATATTTATAAATTTAATAGGCTTACCAGTAATTGCAGATAGGCCAAGGCTGGAACGAAGTAATTGGCCACCAGCAGTTTTCCCATCTATAATAACCATAAGAATCACCAAAACATTTCGTTCTAACTAAGACTTCGATAATAATACTAGAAAAACCAATGATATATGTTTAACATAAAATTGGCATTCTATGAAAAATATTAAAGAGAGAGTTTTAGAATTAACTAAGAAAATCCCCAAAGGAAAAGTCACGACTTACGGAGAGCTTGCTATCGCTATAGGAAAGCCTAAAGCATATAGATTAATTGGAAAAATTTTGAGCTCTAATCCCTGCCCCAATTCAATTCCTTG
>JACRDV010000086.1 GCA_024860865.1 Methanobacteriota archaeon
ACAAGATTCACAGTTGGGTTTATTATACCATACCTTACTAAATGAATTGGATTGAGCCCTTGATCTTCGGTTTTTTTGGCTTTAAAAGGATAATAAGCATTACTAGCCCCAATAAGAAATGCAACTGGTGCAAAGTTTGCTATTTTGTGACCTGCAGCATATAAAATTTCTGGAATACCTAATGCAAGTGCTGTATATCCAACAGCACCTAGTGCCATTATTCTAGTATACTTATTGTAGAAATTGTCTTTTATATCACTCCATATCCCTTTAACATCAGGAATTAGGTATCTATTAATCCAAGATTTGGCGCCATCGTACATTGCTACAAAAGTTGCATTATAGGCAGTAAGAGCATAAGCTACTTTTCCAGCAGCATTTAAAAGCCCTGTGCCCGGAATTAAAGGGGATGTAAGGTCCCATAACTTGGTTATAGGATAAATTATAGTGTTAATGGTTGCGTAATTTGTAATTGTGTCATTCACTATTTCATAAATTAATTTAGATTTGTCTTTAATTCTTTTGATTAAACCTCCTGCAAGAGTTCCAAGTGCTAAACCCCCTCCTATGAAAACACCAGTCAATCCAACAAAGGGCATGCTTAACGCTGTTGCAGTTGTAGTTACTACTGACTTATAGCCAAGCGTAAAAGCTTTCCTCATAAAGCCCTTGCTTTCCTTATCCCCAACTTTATGTTCTAAATCCATTTTCTTCCTCTAACAATTTTTTCGCCGCATATTCCAAAAAGTGGCTTTTGTTACGGAATTTGCCAGAAGAAAGAACCCTAACTATTTCGTACACTAATTCTTCATCTAAAGTTACACTTAATTTATGCTTCATTTTTTGTATGTAAGTACTATTTAGTAGTATATCATACTGCCATATATAAATTTTTCTATTTTAATTACTTTAGAATAGTTACATATTCTATAGAAATTTTACTATTGGAAGTATCTTGAAAAAGTGTTATGGGCTATTATGTCATTTGCGATGAAGTTGTGTGTATTTTCTATTTCCAAATCATAAACTTGTTGTGGCTCATGAACTTTAATGGAAACTATTTTTGCCCATTTTATACAAGAGCTAGAAGGTAAAAGCTGGAAGCTGGAAGCCCCTTCTAGCTCTCCACCTTCTACTCCACTTTTACCTTTTACCTTCCAGCTTTCGCCTATATTACACCTTTCATAATCAGGAATTGCAATTTCATCACCAACTTTGAGTTCTGAAACCTTGAGCCATTTTGCATTAATAAGTGATTGATTTTCAATAAATTTAAATACTTCATTATCGTTATTTATTCCATGAGAATCGAAATTAATGATTATGTCGTTGTTGACTCCAATATTTGCCATGGACAACCTACTTTCAAAGGCACAAGAATCATGATTTCTATAGTTCTGGAAATGCTCGAAGATAGAGCCACTACTAAAGAGATTATTGAAGCTTATCCCTCCTTGACTAAAAAGCATATCAAAGCAGCTTTGAAGTTTGCTGCCCAAATCACAGAAAGAAGTTTCGAACTTGTCCCTGCTTAAAATGAAGTTCTTATTTGATGAAAATGTACATAAAGGATTATTTTCTTTCTTATCTAAATTAAGACATGATGTTAAATTATCTCCTAAGGGTATTGAGAATGGAGAAGTATTTGAGCTAACTTTATCAGAGCAAAGATTACTAATTACACGCGATAAACACTTTACTGAAGAGCAGTTTACTTCTTCTAAGCATTTTGGAATCTGGCTATTCAGAATCCGTGCAAAAGATTTAGAAGCACAGAAACGTGCAATCTCCAAATTACTAAAGCAACACTCCCCTGAAGAATTTGAGGGTAAAGTTATTAAACTTGTTCCTGACGATTTTGAATTTTTGTAATTTTTAACCAAATAAGGATGGTTGCCTGTGGTATTAATTGCTCTGTACGGTTCTGTAGTTAATTCAAATATGGTTTTATTTTCCATATTCAACAAAGCATTTACTTTATTAGAAACAAGCTTTCCAGTTTTTTCATTTAAGCTTAAAACAAAATCATCTGGCTTAACATCCTTGATTTTCTTTTTTGTTGTTACGTAATCAACTACACCACAGTCTAAGCTTGGGCATAGCTGCCTGAATTCATTTATAGGAATTATTAAATAATTTGAATTTTTCCAGCTTCTAACTTTATTATTAGGATTATACTTTGACGCTGGGGGTGGGAAATTCATCTCATTGCTGAGAGAATTTGAACCCACGTACCCGCGAAGGGTACCAGATCTTAAGTCTGGCGCAATAGCCGAACTCTGCCACCCCAGCTTTGTCTCTTTATTTTCAACCTACTTTGTTGCATAATTATTTCAGTTTTCACCGTCTGAGCAAAATTCTCTTGACGCATGAGAATTTACCTTCAGTCGCCCATCTCTTGTCATGTGCCCCGTCGGCACATGCTTTTCTGATTTGCACGCCTTGATTGGCAAGACCGTTTATATGCCTTTCAAAAATATCTGGCTCGCTATCACCTTTTTCAAATACCTCGATATCCAAAATTTTCTTTTTCTCCACATCCACTGTAATTACTGCCTTTATCCATCCTCTCCTGACTTGCCATTTCTGCCTCATCCACTCTCACCTATTGCTAACCTTAATGCCAGAGCCATCATTGCCTACAAAGATGGGCTTATCAAAATCAATGTCTGGAAGGTTAAGCTCTAAATCGTTAACTCTCCTGCATATGTTGCTGTAATTAAGGCTGCAGCTTTGACTCAAATTCGATAAAAGAATTTGTGTACTGATAGGGCTTTCCAACTTTATTTTTGTTCATCTCCTTAAGCTCTTGCGGTATGCTCTCAAGAAAAGAAAAGTCAAAAAACCATTCTCCTCTTTTAATGAGCCTGGAGTTGTATTCAACCCAATTTCTCTTATCTTTGAATTGTTTGCCCCATCTTTCTGGTTTCGGCATAAAATCACCT
>JACRDV010000085.1 GCA_024860865.1 Methanobacteriota archaeon
AACCGTTTTTTCATTTTAGGAACTGGAATTCCTAATTGTTGTAGTCCAACAATTTTAATTGAGCGCTTTTGGTTTTTAAACCAATTTTGGATGACTATACCATTAGTCTCAAAATATTTTAAATAATTAGATACTGTCATTGCATTAATCCCTGTTTTTCTGGCAATTTCGTTTACTCCGCATTTTCCATCACATGCCTCATAAACTAGCAATTTTTCTTGTGTATCTAAAATTTTAGGTATTGCTTCTTTAAGCTGATTGTAGCTGAGGAAATGAAGATAATTGCTTATTTTTTGGAGATATTCCAAAAATAATTTATTAAATTCGTTTTCTTGATTTCCTTCCATTCAAATCTCTCACTCATTTTTTCTAGTTTTTAATAAAAATTTCAATTAGTTTTTAAAAATTAATTTCCAAATTTTGAAACCATTTTTATACATAACATACACAATATCTTTTATGTTTATGTTCATAATTAATTTTTCTTTTCTATAATTTTTGATTTTTTTGAATCTAATTTAAATAATAAGTCAAATTAATATTATAAAGAAAAAATATTATATTAATCTATATAATAATTTTATAAAATACTTTTATAAAATACATTTTTATTTCAATATTCTATTCTTCTATTCTCATTTTTAGTTAGTAGTGGTGACAAAAAGGTTTGACTTTTGACGAAATAGAATAATTTTAAAGAGAGAATTTCACCGGTCAAATAGCAGATAGAATAGTGGTAACTAGTAGAAGCACGATACAGCCCAAGAGGTAGGGTGTCCCTAGCAACAAGGGACCCCAAAGCAGCTCTCAGCCCGA
The DNA here is from genome assembly GCA_024860865.1 of Methanobacteriota archaeon. Lineage (GTDB taxonomy): Archaea > JACRDV01 > JACRDV01 > JACRDV01 > JACRDV01 > JACRDV01. Next base: position 817 of record JACRDV010000085.1, read on the forward strand.
AGCAAAAGCAAACTCGTGGTAGCTTTAGCTAATGGCGACCTGCCACTACCGCAGGGAAGTCCAATGCAATAAAACAAGATGACATAGAGGATTAGCTAGGGTTTAGAGTCGGAACGAGAGAGGACTAAGCTACTATCGTAATTAATAATTAAGATTAGAATTCAAAGAAAAAAATGGTGGGGCCGTCGAGATTTGAACTCGAGTCTGCCGGTTTCTATGAAAAATCACCCGAGCCGGCAAGGATAGACCAAGCTACCCCACGGCCCCTTTTAATCGACAAATGTCGAATTACACTTCGAAATATATTTATAGGATTTTTTAGTATCATATGTCAGCTTTTATTCTTTTGATTAATTTATTTATCACTTCTGGGATTTATATGGGCGAATCTTTCATTGAAAGGTTGAAGGAAAAAATGGCAGGAGAAATCGTGCTTTCATTAGACTTTGGAAAGACTCTTCGAAAATGGCGAGAGCTATTTGGAGTAAGCCAATCTGAATTAGCAAAAAAGTTGAGAGTCTCGCCTTCAGTTATTTCTGATTATGAAGCTCAAAGAAGAAAGTCACCAGGAATATCCTTAGTTAGGAAAATCATTGAAGCTTTGATTAAAATTGACCAAGAGAAAGGAGGGTCTGTTTTACAGTCTTTGCGTGGCACGACTCTAGAGCATTACTCGAGCGCAATTATCGATATGAAGGAATTTTTGATTCCAGTTCGAGCAAAGGAAATTTGTAATGCCTTAAAAAGTGAAGTTGTTGCAAATACTCACTTACTTGAACAAAATGTTTATGGATATACTGTTGTTGATAGCATCAAAGCCATCCTTGAACTTTCAACTTATGAATTTATTAGAATTTATGGAATAACCTCAAAGCGCGCTCTAATTTTTACTGGAGTTAGCGTTGGGCGTTCTCCTATGGTTGCTATTAGAGTTACTAATATTAAACCAAGCTTGGTTGTTTTACACGGAACTGATCATGTCGATCAATTAGGAATCAAACTAGCTGAGGTCGATAAAATTCCATTAGCAATCTGCAAGTTGCCAAAAGTTGAAAGTATTGTAGAAAACCTTAGGAGGTTTGCTTAATGAAAATAGGTATAGTTGGTTATGGCGTATATATCCCCCACTACCGTATCAAAGTTGAAGAAATTGCTCGAGTATGGGGAAAAAATCCAGAAGCGATAAAAGATGGATTGCTTATTGAGGAAAAAGCAGTGCCAGGACCAGATGAAGATACTATAACAATCTCTGTTGAAGCAGCTCGATATGCAGTCGCGAGAGCTGGGATAGATCCAACTGAAATTGGAGCAATTTATGTAGGATCTGAATCTCATCCATATTCAGTCAAGCCATCTGCAACTACTGTTGCCGAAGCAATCGGAGCAACTCCTGCATTAACTGCTGCTGACTATGAATTTGCCTGTAAAGCTGGAACTGCTGCAATTCAGACTTGCATGGGTTTGGTTGGAGCAAAATTGGTCAAATATGGAGTTGCAATTGGAGCAGATGTTTCACAAGGTGCTCCGGGAGATGAGCTTGAGTACACTACAGCCGCAGGAGGAGCTGCTTATATCATTGGAGCTGGTGATAGTTTAATCGCTAATTTTGAAGGATTTTTTTCATTTACAACAGATACTCCAGACTTTTGGAGAAGGGATGGACAACCATATCCAAGGCACGGCGGAAGATTTACTGGCAAACCAGCTTATTTTAAGCACACAATTTCTGCTGCAAAAGGCTTGATGGAAAAACTTGGAACAACTCCAAAGGATTACAACTACATCGTGCTTCACCAGCCAAATGGAAAGTTTCCGATTAGAGCAGCTTCAGAACTTGGCTTTAATATGGATCAAATCAAAACAGGGTTGCTATGCCCAAAAATCGGGAACACTTATTCCGGTTCTTCATTGATTGGATTCGCAAATGTTTTAGATAAAGCAAAACCAGGTGAGAAAATTTTATTAGTTTCATTCGGTTCTGGAGCGGGCAGCGATGCTTTCAGTGTAGTAGTTGATGATTCAATAGATCAAAAAAGAAACAAGGCGCCCCTCGTTTCGCATTTCCTAAATCCGTGCGTTTATATTGATTATGCAATTTACGCAAAATATAAACAAAAGTTTAAGGTGGCCACACTTCCATGAGAGATGTTGCAGTAATCGGGGTTGGCTGCACAAAATTTGATGAGCTTTGGGATACTGCACTAAGGCAATTAATTGTTGATGCAGGCCGCAAAGCCATTGAGGATGCAGGCATAACTGGTGAAGAAATCGATGCATTGTATATTGGAAATATGTCAGCCGGTAGATTTGTTGACCAAGAGCACATTGCTTCATTAATATCTGATTATGCCGGCTTGGCAGCAAGTTTTCACACTCCAGCTACTAGAGTTGAATCCGCTTGTGCATCTGGTGGGGTTGCATTCAGACAGGCCGTAATGGCGATTGCTTCAGGCCTTCATGATATAGTCATTGCAGCTGGAGTCGAAAAAATGACTGATGTATTGCCAAGTGAAACTACTTTTACTCTTGCAACAGCAGCAGACCAAGAGTGGGAAACCTTCTTTGGAGCAACTTTTCCAAGTTTATATGCGATGATGGCTCGCCGGCATATGCATGATTTTGGCACAACAAGGGAACAACTTGCAATGGTGGCAGTAAAAAATCATAAAAATGGTTGTAAAAATCCAAATGCACAGTTCCAAAAAGAGATTACTATTCAAGATGTATTAGAGTCTCCCATAGTTGCTGATCCTTTAAGGTTGCTTGATTGCTCCCCAATAACTGATGGCGCAGCAGTTACAGTACTTTGTTCAGCAGATATTGCTAAAAGATATACCGATACTCCTGTTTATGTTGTTGGGTCCGGACATGCTACTGATACTATTGCTCTTCATGATCGTATTAGCCTGACAACTCTGTATGCTGCAGTTTTTGCTGCACGAAGAGCCTATCAAATGGCCAAGATCGAGCCTAAAGATATTAATGTAGCAGAAGTGCATGACTGTTTTACAATTGCTGAAATACTTGCAATTGAAGACCTAGGATTTGTTAAAAAAGGAGAAGGGGGAAAAGCCACTGAAGAAGGACTAACTGCGATCGGTGGCAAAATTCCGGTAAATCCTAGTGGTGGACTGAAAGCAGCAGGTCATCCGGTTGGAGCAACAGGCATAAAACAAATTGTCGAAATTGTGTACCAACTTAGAGAAGAAGCAAATGGCAGACAAGTTAAGGGAGCAGAAATTGGGTTGGCCCATAATGTCGGTGGTTCTGGGGGTTCAGCTGTAATTCACATTTTAAAGAGGTAGAAATATGGCAGCGGCAGCAAGATTTTGGCGAAAAATTCCGCAGCGGTATAACTTGATTGGCACTAAGTGCAGCGCATGCAATAAAGTCTATTTCCCTCCGAGGTACATTTGCCCAGTTTGCAGAAGAGCTGGTAAGATTGAAGAGTTTAAATTAGATGGGAAAGGAGAGTTGGTAACATATGCAGTAATTTACATCGCTCCTAGAGGATTTGAAAGTCAAGCCCCGTATATAATTGGAATTGTTGAACTTGATGGTGGAGCAAGAGTTACAACTCAAATTGTTGATTGTGACCCGAAGGATGTTGAAATTGGGATGCCAGTTAAAGCGGTATTTAGGAAAGTAAACGAAGATGGTGAAAGCGGAGTAATTTATTACGGTTACAAATTTACTCCAATGAGATGACTTAGTATTATTCATGTAGCTTGAATTAATTTTTACCATCTAAGCCTCGCATGGGCAAAGAATTAAAAAGTTTAAAGCTTTTTTAGGTTAAAATTAAGCTAAATTTTTCTTGCGCTTTTGCAATTAAATATTTCTTAACTACTCTACTAATTCTGCATATATCAAAGCGTTCTTTAGCATTATAATAAGTACTGGTAAAAAGGTAAAATATAATATATATGAAACGAATACTGGTGAGTCCTCTAGGTGGAGCATGGAAGATTATAGAAAAGAAACTAAAAGGAAAACTTGGCGATAAAGAATTGGAGTTGGTTAGAAACATTGTTATTGCTTACCTCTCTGAAAAGGGCTACTTTGAGGAAGAAAAATAAGCGGTAAAATGACTGATGATAAAAGAGAGACCAAAGAATTGAAAGAGGATGTAGAGACCCTCGAAAATATGTTCTCTGCACTAGTAGATATTTTAGAAAAGAAAACACTCATTTCCGATAAAGAATTAGATGACCAGGTAAAGAAAAGACTTAAAGAAGGAAAGAAATTTAAGAAATTTGAAGATCTTTGATTAACGTCGTCTGCGGATAAACGAAGTTGTGCCGAAGGCACAATTTGGGTGAGTGTAGCGAACCGCATACCCGCTGCTAAGTGACCCCGATAGGGGCAAGGCGCGAAGCACCGCAGAGTGCCCGCCGCCTAGATTATTTGTTATCGTATTTGACTCCCCTGTCCAATTCTGAGAGAACCTCTTTGATTTTTTCTTTCAACTCCGGAACTTTGTTCTTAACAATATCCCACAGAATATCAACATCCATGCCAAAATATGCGTGGATAAGAATATCTCTTAACCCAGCGATCTTTTTCCACTCTACTTCCGGTTTTTTACTCTTAACATCATCAGGGATATTTTTTACAGACTCTCCTATGATTTCTAGGTTTCTCACAACTCCGTCTTGAATTAGTTCGTCCTTTACAAATTGTTCAAAAGTAATATTTTCTGTATATCTTTCAATCTTACGTATTGCTTCAAGAATGTCTTTGAGATATGCTCTATGCTCCCGTGGCATACCTCGCACTCCCAACAACATGTGGTTTCAAATCAGGTTTCAAAGCTTCAACAATTACAAGATCTACTTTGCAATTGAGTAAATCTTCTAAAAAGAATTTGAGGTCCATATAATTGTCAAAGGTCTTTCCACCCTTCTCAAATTCTATCAGAATATCTACATCACTTTCTATTTTTTGCTCGCCTCTGACATATGAGCCAAATAACCCTATCTTTTTAACTCCGAATCTCTTAATTTTATCCATGTTTTCCTCAATTTTTCTCAATATGTCGTCGGACATTAACATTCTTTACACCTCACTTATTATTGGCGGCGCGGACATTTCAACTTAACGTATGCGATTTAACGAAGTCGTGCGAAGCATGATTTGGGTGGAGAAACCTACAAGGTTTCGGAACCGTTAAATCGCTGTTAGTTTCCCCCGAATACTTGGAGGGGTTGGATTTTAGTGCAACGTTCCGAAGGAAAAATCCAAAGTCGTGAGGGTGCCGAAAATTTTTTGTTGCCGTAGTTTTTTCTTAATTGATATAAAATAACTGCCGGTATAACAAGAGAACAATACAGCAGATTATCAAGCAGGCTTCGGGAAATGCGGAATTAAGAAGAATGTAACCCCACATACATTGAGACATAGTTTTGCTACCCATTTGCTGGAATCTGGAGCGGATATAAGGTATATCCAGCAATTGCTGAGACACAAAGATGTGAAAACTACACAAATCTATACACATATAGCAAATAAAGACTAAAAAAGCTGGCAAACCTGTTCTAACTTTTTGAGAAATTTATAATCCAAGAAGAATTATACCAACAATAAGTTAACAGAACCTCATTTCCCTAGCCTTATATACGAGCAAAGAATTAAAAAGTTTAAATATCTTTTTAAACTGCTCTTCTATATAACTGATTTCTCCTTTAACAATTTTATCTAAAATTTCTTCATAAAAACCTATAAGAGTTGTTCAATCATTTCAGATTCCATAGTTCTCTCACAAAAGCAACAGCGAAGGCGAATTGGTTCTCTTCTTTCAATAGTAAATTTAGGAGTTATTGCTTCATTAGTATTTGTGATACAATTTGGATTTGCACACTTTACAATTCCTTCAATGACATTCGGCAACTCAACTTTTCTTTTTTCAATCACTTTATAATTTCTAATAATATTGATAGTCGCATGCGGAGCAATTAATGTAATTTTGTTAGCTTCAGTTTCTTTAAGTTCTCGTCTTTCAACTTTAACAATGTCTTTTAATCCCATTTTTTTGCTAGGAACATTTATAATAACACTAACAGTTGTGTTTGGATGTTTTTTGGGAATGCCAAGGATCCTAAGCACGCTAAGAGCCTTACCTGGAGTAATGTGGTCAATTACTGTGCCGTCTTTAATTGGGCGGACGATTAATTCTTTTTTCGAGCCTTTCATTTTATTCCTCCTAAAACCAATGCAAGTAAAGCCATTCTCACCGGAACTCCGTAAAATGCCTGTTTAAAGTAGATTGCATGAGATGTTTGGTCGACTTCAGGGGTAATCTCATCAACGCGCGGAAGAGGGTGCATTATAACAAAGTCTTTTTTTGCTTTTTTAAGCAACTCTAAGTCTATGCGATAGGCTCCCTTTACACTCTCATATTCTTCAGGGTCAGGAAATCTTTCTCTTTGAATCCGCGTCACATAAAGTACATCGATTTTTGGAATAACTTCTTCAATATTTGAAGTTTGAGCGACTACAACTCCACGTTCCTTTAAGTCAACAACAACATCAGTTGGCATTTGAAGATTCTCTGGGGATACGAAGATCATATTTGCACCAAACAGAGAGAGAGCATAGGCAAGCGAGTGAACGGTTCTACCATATTTTAAATCACCAAGGAGTGCAACGGTTAACCCTTTAATCTTTCCTTTTTCGCGATCAATTGTATAAAGATCAAGCAGCGTTTGAGTAGGATGATGCCCGGCCCCATCACCAGCGTTGATGACCGGAATATCTGCTATCTCAGCAGCAAGCCTAGCAGAACCTTCTCTTGGATGCCTTAAAACAATTATATCAGCATAGGCTTGAACAGCTCGGATTGTATCTGTTAGAGACTCGCCTTTAACTATCGATGACATTTCAGGCTCAGATAGATCAATAACTCCTCCACCCAACCTTCGCATAGCAGTTGCGAATGATAATCTAGTTCTTGTGCTAGGTTCAAAAAATAGATTTGCTAAGATCTGGCCAGCTAATAACTGTGACTTTTTTTTACCTCGGGCGATTGGTTCCATTTTCTTTGCTATAGCGAGAATATGCTCAATTTCTTTCTTTGAGAAATCTCGCATTGAGATAATATCTTTTCCTTTAAATTTCAAGCTTGATTCTCTTCAATTTTTATAAAATTTAGTATTCGATAAGCCTATTAACTTTTTGGGTGGCAATATAATAATCCTAAATTTATCCCTACTTATGCCCAAAAAACCTGAAACAACTCAGAGGAAAGTATAGACTTAAACATTCCATAGAAAAAACGGAAGAGTTACAAGAAAAGCAAGTTAGGCAAAGAACTTGAGAGTAATTCTGCCTTTAAAAAATTGGGCAATAACCTTTAAATAAGTGAGTACGAACTAAATTTTCCTTGCAAAAGTTAAGTACCCAGTATGCCCAACCATTCTTGTCTTGGGGCGTGTACCCCTTTTTGTTACTTCAATTTCGCGTGTTAAGCATTCTATAGTTTTTATTTCTTGGAGAGAGTATCGATGTAAAGCCTCATTAACTTTTTGCACTTGCTCAATAAAAGGAGAGTAAATAACAACATAGCCCCCAGCTTTTAAAGCAGATTTAGCATGTTCTATTACTTTTTCAGGACTGGATAGATCAAGTGTAATTAAATCAACTTCATTCTCTTCAAATCCTTGGGTTACGTCTTTATTTTTAACAGTAATAATATGGTTCAAACCAACTAGCTCAATATTTCTTTTTGCAATTTCTATAAATTCAGACTTAATCTCATAAGTAATAACTTTTCCATTTGGTTGAACTAAGTAGCCAAGATATATTGCTAAAGCTCCAGACCCAGTGCCAGCATCTAAGATAAAATCACCAGGTCCAACCCCGGTTCCAGCAACAATTTGTCCAACATCTTTCGATAGAACAATCGTTCCGGGGCGCTCAATTTTAGATATTAGATCAGAAATTCTTGGCTTTATTATTTTAAAGGTTCTACCGAGATGAGATTGAATTTCCTCACCGTAGTCTTTTTTTAAGAGTTCGCTAAGTCTAATTTTACCAAAATCAGTGTGAAATTCTTTAGCAGGGTCAACTCTTACTAGATACTTTTTTGATCGTTGATCAAATAGCAAAACTACTTCGCCGAGTTTCAGGAAGCCCACCTGTAAAACAGCATAAAAGTCACCACTATCAAAATTATAGCCAAACCTAGGACTACTGCGAGGGACTTGGTGTCAGTCCCAAAGCCAATAGGAATTGGCCCGATTAATATAACCCCTCCTCCTCGAACTTGGGTTTCTTTGGTTTTTGCGCTTTCAAGCATCCCAAACAAAATACCAACAAAAATAAGCAAAAATCCAATAATAATTACAGCAAGTCCGAGCAAAATCAATAGACTCGCCTTCACTTGATACACCTCATAAATTTATTATACAAGCGCGGTATTTAAGTATCCAGCGCGTCTTGGTGCTTTCTTATGATCGATATAAAGCCTATTGACCTAAAGAAGTTAATAGTTATCCCTATTGTAATTTTAATACTTTCAGTAGTTTCTATTTTCTACTTAGGGGTAGATAGAGGCATTGATTTTGAAGGGGGCACCCTTGCTGTCATTAAATTGAATACACAAATTGACACGTCTGCTATTGAATCAAAGTTTAAAGATACTCTAAAAACTTCAGATATAAAAGTTCTTAGTGCAGGTGAAGATAAAGCATTTGTTGAAATCGCGCGACTAGAAGTTAGTGAAGAAAAGATTAATGAAATTTTAGGTGAAATAGGCAAAGCCGAATCCACTAAGCGAGTCGGAGCAACTATTAGCGAAAAATTTTGGGGACAGGCGATTAGAGCCTTAATAATTGGTTATGTGTTAATGGCTCTTGTTGTTTTAATTGCCTTTAGAACTATAGTTCCATCCTTTGCTGTTATGCTTTGCGCTTTCTCTGACATAGTTGTGGCTCTCGGAGGAATGGCTCTATTTAATATTCCTCTTTCGCTGGCCTCGATAGCAGCTCTGTTAATGTTGATTGGTTATTCTGTTGATACTGATATTTTATTAACAACTCGAATTGTAAAAACCAAAATTGGAACTTTTGATGAGCGAATGGGTGCTGCAATGAAAACTGGATTAACAATGACATTTACTGCAATTGCTGCGGTTGGAATGCTTTATATTTTTTCTTCTACAAGTTCACTAGCTTATTATCTTGGAACGACTCCATCAACTGAGCTCAGCCAAATCACATCTGTTTTGATTATTGGGTTAGCAGGAGATATACCGAATACTTGGATTCAAAATACTTACATCTTAAAGATGTATTTAGAGCGCATTGAGCGCAAAATACCGAGGAAGAAAAAGAAATGAAGCGAGAAATTTTACTTTTGGTTATTGCACTATTGGTTTCCGTTGCAGCAATGGGTTATCGATATGCTGAGTGGGGTTCGCCTGTAAAAACGGGATTAGACATTCAAGGCGGAACTAAAGTTATTTTAAAACTAGAAAAACAAGTTGCAATTGAAGAAATGGAAACTATTAGGAGCATTTTGCAAACCAGATTGAACTCATATGGATTAAAGGATATTAAAGTTAGAGCTTGGGGTGACCAATTCGTTAGCGTTGATATTGCTGGAGCAACTCCTGAAGAAGCAGAAGGGATAATTGGAAAGCCAGGCAAACTAGAAGTTAAAATGAAAAATATAACAGCTTTTACTGGAGGTGAACTCAAAGCTGTTTATGCACCGACAATTGAGGCTTTCCCAACAAGAACATGGGGAATCCCGTTCACACTTAATGATGAAGGCGCAAAAAAATTCATGGAGGTTGCAGTTGAGACAAAGGCTACTGACAATCGATCAATTCCAGTTGATATGTACTTGGACGATAAGCTCGTGAATAGCGCTCCAATTTCTCCGGAATTGGGACAAGATCTTGAACGTGGAACGCAACAAAGAGAACTTGTGATAACTACAGGTGGCGTAGATGAAGCTGCAAAAAAAGAGGCTTACCGAATATACGCAATTCTTCGATCAGGTTCACTTCCAGTGAAAATAGAAATTGTAAGTATCAGTGGAGTTTCACCTTTCCTTGGCAGACAATTTGTTAGGGTGGCAGGGTTGGCAGGCATAGCCGCAATCATTGTAATTACATTAATTATTTTTGTTCGGTATCGTAGGCCAAAGATAACATGGCCAATTATGTTTACCTGTTTAAGCGAGGCTATAATTATTCTTGGTGTAGCAGCGATCATTAAGTGGGATATCGACTTGCCTTCAATCGCTGGTATACTCGCTGCAATTGGAACTGGAGTTGATAATCAAATAGTTATAACAGACGAAGTTTTGAGAGGAAAAATTGAAGAGAAACGGCTCAGCATGCGAGCTAGAATTGAACGTGCACTTTTTATAATTTTTACTTCAGCAGCTACAATTATAGTTGCAATGTTGCCGCTAGCTTTCCTAGCAATGGGGGCTATAAGTGGATTTGCTGTGACCACAATTATCGGCGTAATCGTTGGGGTATTTATAACCCGACCAGCTTATGCCCAAATTATAAGGCAACTTCTTGAAATGGAAGCTAGTGAAGCCTGAGGATATGGAATTCAGAAAAACGAGCCTTGGAATTATTCTTCGTGACTTAGGTTCAACGCTCTTATTACTTCCAATTTCTTTCATAGTACCAATTGTTATAGCGATTATATACAAAGAATTTGATCTGACCATAATATTTTTGATTCCAGCAATTATTGTTTTTATAGTTGGATATGCTTTTAAAAGATTTTTTTATAGTGAAGAGCCAGCTAGGCTTAGACATGCTATGGCAGTTTCAGCGTTGTTATATTTCTTTGCCATGCTTTTTGGCGCTATTCCATTAGCCTTCTGGCAAATGTCATATATGGATGCTTGTTTTGAAGCAATGTCAGGTTGGAGTACAACCGGTTTAACCATGATGCTCAAACCAGAACTTGCCCCGAGATCAATTCTATTTTACAGGAGCTTTATTCAATGGGTAGGTGGAGCTGGTATAATTGTTTTGATGTTAACTATTTTATCACGGCCAGGATTGACAACATTTGCTCTTTATAGAGCAGAAGCTAGAGAGGAAAGAATTAGACCCAGTATTTTTGGAACTGCGCGAACAATATGGTGGATTTATCTAATTTTCACTGGACTTAGCATATTGCTATTCTGGATGGCTGGCATGTCGATTTTTGATTCAATCAACCATGCTATGACTGGAATTGCAACAGCTGGGTTCTCCACACATGGCGCAAGCATTGGAGCTTATAATAACCAACTTGTAGAGATAGTGGCTATAATCATAATGTGTTTAGGCGCTATTAACTTTGGGGTTCATTATAGAGCAATAACAAGATCTCCTTCAGAATATCTACATGATCCAGAAACAATTAGTTTATTAGTAATTATTTTAGGGTTCATTCCTCTGATATTTTTTGGTACCTTTAAGATTTTTGGTAATATCTCAGAAACTTTTCGTCATTCACTTTTTCAAGCTTTTTCATGTTTAACAACTACTGGTTTCCAATCAACTGATTTAAAAAATTGGGGAGATTTTTCAAAAGTTGTGATGGGCACTTTAATGGTAATAGGGGCATCAACAGGGTCCACATGTGGTGGAATAAAATTAATGCGCGTAATTGTGCTAGCAATAGTTACTAGATGGCAAGTAACTAGAATTCT
>JACRDV010000009.1 GCA_024860865.1 Methanobacteriota archaeon
ACACATGTGCAGAGGTATCCTTAAGTCTACCCATTGCGGATTTGTTTGAATTTGGTAGGCTTAAAACAAATATTGAAGAAGTATCTAGTCTTGATGGATATTTAATAGGAAAGGCAACTATTTCAAACAATAAAGTTTCTGGTTTTGTATTAGAGTATGGAAATTTTTGGACAAAATATAAAGGTTGTAAATTTGGTGCCGATTTAAATTGTTTAGAAACGAACTTCCCAACGGCAGTAAGCCAAGCAAGAGAAGCAATTAAATCGATTGCAAGCATTTGGTCAAAAGCACTTTCAGAGGCAAAATTATTAGACAGAGAACCAAAAACCCCTCCAGGAAATGATACTAAACCAAAACCGCGACCGCCAGGAATAACTATTTTCTCAGAAGATTTTGAAGGAGGAATTGCTAACTGGAGAAAAGAAGGGTGCGCAATGCACACCACGCTGTGCAATTTAACATGGTCAATTGAAAAATTTGTCAGCGAATTTAGTTCTCTCAAAATCAGAAACATTGTTTGTGCAGCTACAGTTACGCAAACTGTTAGAGCCACAAGGAGTTTTGCCGAAGTCAATCCAGGGGAGATCCATTTTGAAGTTTATGTGCAAGGGAGTTTAGATTCCCAACCTAGAGATGGTTTTAGACCAATTCTTAGGCTAACAAGGGGGAATTTAACAATCTATCAGAGCTATTATTACAGCGTTAAGAAGAATTATTCAAAGTTTGGCTTTGAGCCAGACAAACTCTCTCCTTACTATCGCCTTGACAATTGGACAAAATTTGATTTAGTTTATTATTACAACGGCACTGCTCACTTATACATCCATGACCAATTAGTAGCAATTAAAACTGGTCTGCCAAAAAATTATACTTTTAGCAATGTGTGGTTAATTAACGAGGGACATTCTGATTGCCATCAAATAGTTACTTACTTCGATGATGTTAAAGTATGGTATAGAACTAAAGATCTTTGACTATTATTAAATTCTAATCTTCTTATTGAATTTGGAGCATTATAATTTTTATTAGCTCAATAGAGTTAGGAAAAATGGAGAAAAACAGAATAATTAAAAAAGGTTATTTTAGCGATCCTAAAGTAAGAATTTCATTTTATATTTGGACACCGATTATAGTAGTTTCAATTATATTGAAATATATAATTGGTAGACGAATAGACGCTCCTATTTTTGATCCTTTGTCTATTTTAGGACCAATTTTTAATCCTTTGTCTATTATAGGACTGAGTATATCGTTTTCAATATTTCTAGTTATATTTAAAGTAACTAAGGATAAAAGCGTACTCAGAGGGTCTTTAGTATCAATTGTGTTTAGCGCTATTTTTGCAGGTTTCTTGAAGATGCCTATTGGTTTTATTACAACATTTATAGAAAGTTTATTGGGAAGGTTTATTGCCACCGCCTTTGTAGTATCCGCCTTTATAGTATGGATTTTGATTCCACCCATAATTTGTTATATTTATAGTAGAGCAGGTGTCTATCCCTTTACGCGGCTCGGCTACTTAGCATCTGCATTGTTCGTCTGTTCGTCCCTGTTATGGGTTTAGGAATTATGCTTTTTTATTCCATAGCTGTTCGGAACTTTCTGTCGCTTATCGGTTTTTCGGAAATCGAAAATGAAATTTTCTAAATATTTAGAAAGAACGTGTTTATCCTAAGTTGTTTTCAAAAACTATAAACGAACCATTCATTCTACTGGTTTCAAGGTAACAATGAAAGAAAGAATTAGATTATTCCTTGAGATAATTAGGAGCGCATATTATGGAGGGAAATTTGAATACAAAGATATTACTTTTAATCTAGAGCCAACTCTGGTTTCTCCTTCTGACTTCATTAGAAAAATTTCACAACCTAAAACAGCCTATGAGAATCTAATAAATTCTTTAGATACTGATTTTAAGGAAGCCGCACATAGCGAGATGTATAGATCTGAAAGAGGTTGGATAAACCAAGGATTGCAAGGTTATGAAGGATTAAAAATTAGGAGAATAGAGTTCGGAAAAAAGACTTTTTTAATCCCAGTTCTTTCAAATCCGGCCATCGGGATCGATTCGAGTGGGATTGAGAATAAATCCACTATCTTTGCATTTTGCTTTATCGCGGACCCCAAGGCAGGCTATGTTTATCTGGAGAAACACCTTTGTCTTCCAAGGGCTCACGATCCTAATGAATTCAAATGGTTAAAATTAAACCCAACCTTTAGAAAAAGAGTATTAAATAACTTTGATTTGTTTTTAAGCATATGCTGTGAGGCTATACTTGTAGTAAACACGAATGTTTTTATCTCTCCCGTAGAGAAACTTGATAATGTTTTTATAAAATTAATTGATGGTTGTTTTTCTGGTTATGAAAGCTGGCCACAGCAACGAAAGTTGAGATCATCTCTTAAAGAAAAATTCTTCAGCTTAGCCAATAACATTCCAATTCATTGTGATGCAGATTTTTCTCCCTTAACAGCTGATAAGATTGCCAAATTTTTTGTCCGAACACTATCTAAGTCAAATGGAAGGTATCGAGAGTGCACTCCTCTATATGCCACACTAAAATCTCATGAATCTATACCAATACAACTTGCTGATATAATTGTAGGAGCTATTAAAACAAAAATTCAAAGTAAAGAAATCCAACCTTTTTCCGAATTATATTTTGATGTGCGAAAAATAAAAGGCAGGAATGGTAAGAAGGTTAAATCTTATTACTGGATAAAAAAGGGATAGGTGCCGTGCGCCGTTAGACTTATATCGCGGACGTTGCCTTCTCTGAAGGCCCCGCACCCCGCTGGACGCACGGACTTTGGTACCTAATAGAATAGTTATTGCATTGCATATTTAAAGGTAATCTGTAAATTTCTTACAGAAAGTATAGTAGATATGCTGTGCCACAGTCTTAATCCAGAGAAAGGTTAAATTGTGGAATCAGTAAAATTTGTAAGTCCTACTGAGATTAGGGTTAGTATGATATCGCCTGAATTGCTTTTGTAGCCCCCATGGATCTGACCGTTACCAATCCGGATGGTCAAAGTTATGCCCTTCTCCAGAGCAATCAAAATACTGCCCAATCCTTCCTTTCCTTTTATATGCCTTCGCTCTACTGTGGCGAGCAAGGGAGAACTAGTAAGTTTTCTATCTTTGTAAATGGAGCTAGGGTCTCCTTTTTACAAGGAATAACGATTATCTCCGTAAAATTCGTAAATTCCATGTAACTTAGAGCTACCATAGACATCCATGGATGCCTCTATTGGTACGAAGGATGTAATTATAACGCTGGTGAGCTCTTATTCGATATAGCCAGTTCCTTTCACGGGACCACATAACACTTTAAACTTCTCTAGAAGATCTTTGAATCCTATTATCACTGGGACAACATCAACTGGTGCCAAAAATGCCCGTATGTTTATTTCATCAGTCTGATTTCCTAGCTCATCTACTATTCTGGCTCTCACCCATCCAATCTTACATCCATGAAACATTCTTTCTTTGGGACTAAGCCCCTACATAATGTTCACCTATCATTTTGATGTCAAGCCTTTTCCATAAACTTAGAGGAAGTACAGATGTGTGCGCTCCAGTGTCAACAATGGCATGCCTAGCTTCTGTAAAGCCATCTTTAGTTCTAAACCCTGCTCTACAAACAAGTCTAATCAAGCTATTGTAGTCTGGAAATTTAGAAGTTCAAAATCAAAAAAATTTGATGAAAGATAGTTGAACCCTAATAGATAGCCGCCCCTGATTCGACAAAAATCACAGGAACATATTTTTTTCCACTAATCTTCTTTGCTTTGTTTTCAACTTCCTCTAGATTTTCCCCATGGCTTACTACCTTCTTTCCAACTATTGCTACCCATTTGTCCTTGTATTGCTTTTGCAATTCAGAGTAATGCTCTTCTCCCCATCTCATGTCTTCCAAAAACTCTTTTGGCTCAGCCATACTCATCACTCATTAATTGATGAGTTCTTATTCTTATATTTTTAATCGATAGTTTCTAACTGAACGCAAATGATATGAATTTACGTCATTAAAGAAATAATGCGAACGATGATAACGAAGAAAACTCTATCTCCCGTAGCTAGATTATAGTTCTCATCATCCACGCTATCACGGCTAAACTTATTTAAATGTTCTTAAGTTTCAAAGCAAATATTTAACAAATATTTTATTAAAATCAGAATATTTAAATATATTAAAAAGAAAGGATCACATGTTGGTATGAGTTTGATTAAAGAAGAGAATCCTCCTCAAGATTCTAAAACACAAGAAACTGAATATGAAGATGTAATTTTGGGAGAAATAGAAGACCTAAGAAAAAGAATAATTGAACAACAAAAAATATTCGAAGAGCGACAAAAGTTATTGGAAGAGCGATTGGAAGCAGAAATGAAATTCAATTTAGAAAAATTAAAAGTAATAGAAAAGCTTCGAAAAGAAAGATCGGATTTGATTCCAGCTTAGTAATTACTAAAAACTAAGGAAAAAATATGGTAAGAAAGGAAGAACTAGAAAAGAAACTAAAAGAAGCAAAAACTGTTGAGGAGAAACTAAAAATAATGATTGAAGCTGATGAAGCTATTTTAAGAGAGCTTAAGGAGCAAAGAGATAGGCTTGAAGCTCTTAGTTTTCAAACAAAAACCATCAAGGAATTATGGGGACTCTCTGTTGCAGAAAAGGCCATAGAAACTCCGACAAATCCAGAAAAAGAATAGAAGTAAGATTAAAAATTTTGAAGGAATTCTAGACCAATCTGTTAAAGTTTGAATCTAGACCTTTAACCCTTTTGTTCTTTATAAGGAAAATGACGGCAATAATCCCTTTGGGATATACGCATCTGATTGAAATTTTTTTGTTAGGATATTTTTTCTCCACATCATCCAACATTTTCTTTAGATTTTTACCTCTAGATACACGTTCGTTTTTAATTAAAATCTCATACTCAAATGTTTCTTTTTTCATAACACCGCTGTTTTAATGAGTTAGATAACTTATTACTAAAACTTTGTGAGTCCGTCGACTTTTTTCAAATATACAATAACTTTGCTATCCTCAAATTAAATTTTATTTTTAAGATAGACTGTTGTTTTTCTCCATACTGTTCGATTTGTATAATCCGTTAATTCTATACCTTTTTCCCTTAATTCACTTCTAATTTCATCTGCTTCACGGAATTTTTTCTCTGCTCTCAGTTTGTTTCTTTCTTCAATTAACTTTTCAATTTCAGCTTTTTCTTCGGCAGAAACTTCAGGCAACTTTAATCCAAAAATCCAACTTATTTTTGTAAAAACATTATAAAGCGGTTTTGCAGACTCTGTTGAAAGTTTTCCCAATGACGCAGCTCTATTAATGTATTTTACTAATCCCATGAAAACCTTTAGAGCTTCTGGTGTATTGAAGTCTTTATCCATAGCAGCTTCAAACTCTTCTATTGCCTTTCTAGCTGTATTTTTCGCCTCATTCAGAATTGAAATATCTGTACCAGTAGCTGATTGGAGTTCTGCAAACGCGTTTTCAATGTGCCATAGATTTTCAGCTGCATTTGTGATTGCACTTTGAGTGTAGTTAACTTGGCTTCGATAGTGGCTAGATGTATAGAATAGATGGAGAACATTTGCACCAAATTTATCCAAGGCTTCGCTTAATGGGATTATATTTCCTAAAGATTTTGACATTTTCTCTCCTTCAACCATTAAAAAGCCAGTATGCATCCAAATTTTTACAAACAGCTTCCCGGTGTAAGCTTCTGACTGCGCAATTTCATTTTCATGGTGTGGAAAAATTAGGTCTTGTCCGCCTCCATGGATATCAATTGTCTCGCCAAGATATTTCATAGACATAGCCGAGCACTCTGTATGCCAACCCGGCCTGCCTTTTTTCCACGGGCTATCCCAGTTAGGGTCATCGCTCGCAAATTTCCAAAGAGCAAAGTCTAGCGGATCTTTCTTAGTTTCATCAATTTCTACTCGAGCACCTGCTTTGAGCTCTGGGATCGACATATGGGAAAGTCTACCATAATCTTTGAATTTTGAAACGCTATAGTACACACCTGTCTGGGTAATATAAGCAAAGCCTTTCTCTAATAGCTCGCTAATAATCTGTTGCATTTCTTTAGTGTGTTCGGTAGCACACGGGTATAAATCGGCTCTCAGTACATTTAGCCGGTCAAAATCCTTAAAATACTTATCAATATACTTCTTGGCTAAGTCTTGAGGAGGTACACTAAGCTCTCTAGCTCGGTTGATTATTTTATCATCGACATCAGTAAAGTTTTGTATGTAAGTAACTCGATATCCTTTATGCGTTAAATATCTTCTAATAACATCAAATGCGACATATGTCCTAGCGTGGCCAATATGGCTTTCATCATAAACAGTTACGCCGCAAATATACATTTTCACGTGCATAGGTTCTATTGGAGATAGTTTTTCAATTTGTCCACTAAATGTATTATAGATTTCGACCAAAGATAATCACCGATTTACTGCATGACCAATTCTAGTTAATTGTCTCATTAAGGATATGATATAAATAATAATACTAATAAAATGCTTACAAAAGTTAACGAAATTGTTTAACAAATAATTTGATGGGTGGTTGTTTGGATCTAATTTCCATTGTTTTTATTTTTACTGCAGGCATGCTTTCTTTCCTTAATCCGTGCAGTTATCCTATGTTGCCATCATATGTATCCTACTATATAGCAAGAGAAGACACCTTAAAAAATAAGATCTCAGTAGAACTAGTCGCTTTGAATGGAATATTTTCTGGCTTGGTAACAACTCTTGGATTTATTTTAGTGTTTGGTTTATTTGGAATATTGATCATTACTATCGGGCAAGGATTGATGCAGTTTGCTCCTATTTTTGTTCCATTTACTGGAGTAGTGCTTTTACTGCTTGGAATATTAATGTTTACAAACATTTCATTATCATTTGCTGTTCCTTTAAAATCGCCGATGCAAAAGGGATTAATTGGATTGTTTTTCTTCGGCATAATTTATGCGCTTGCAGCAATTGGGTGTGCATTTCCAATTTTCCTTACAGTAGTTACTGTTGCGCTGACATCAGGACCTGTTTCTGGCTTTTTAACATTCTTAATTTATGCTCTTGGCATGGGTTCATTAATGGTCCCAATCGCTTTGTTAATTGCAACATCTAAGAGTTTAGTGCTAAAGTATATAGAGTCTTTAATACCCCACATCAAAAAAATTAGTGGAATCATACTTATTTTAATGGGCATATATCAGTTTTATTACTATTTTGCGATTTTACGATAAAAGATTAAATCATAGAACAAAGTGTGATTTTATGAGAAAGTCACGAAAACTAAAAAAGCGTTTTAAGAAAATTGATCTTAAACACTTAGATGAGTTAATTGAATCTCGGAAACGCTTCACTTTTGAACAAATGTTAGCAATGTGCGATGAGGCTAGGAAGCTGAGGGGTTTTGTTGTTAAAAGACATCATAATTGATGCTGTTAAAATTTTTGAAAAATTGAAAATCAATTATGCGTTGGTTGGAGGATGTGCAGGATTAGCACATGGATCTTCTTATTTGACATATGATGTGGATTTTATTGTCGACAGGGTTACCTCAGACCTGATAAAAAAATTGATATCGGTTGGATTTAAACCATCTTTTAACATAGAGGACATGGTTAAGTTAGAACATGGAAATTTTAAGCGAGAAGATGGAGATATTCATTTAATGAGAAAAAAAGTCAGCAGCATTCGGACAATTATTGGAAAGATCAATTCTACCAGTGTTCAGGTTTGCTCAGCTGAGGACTATATTATCATGTTGGCAACCGCTTGGAGAGTAGGTGATGAGAATCGATGTATCGAGATGGCTAGGATGTATAAAAATAAATTAGATTTAGATTATCTATTAGAAAAAGCCAAACGAAAAAATGTTCTCAACAGGGTGCAAGAGATCTTAAAATCAGCAGAGATTCAGATAAAGCGAAAACAATAGAAGAGAGAAATTTCATTTCAATGTAAACAACCGTCGGTCAAAGCAAATAGACTGGAATTCTCTCTTTCAAACTAATAAATTTGACTCTGAATAGGCGATTAAAGTTGAGAGAGTGATGTGTATGAGATTAAGGAGCGATGCTCTAAAGAAAGGAATTGAGAGGTTACCCCACAGATCATTATTAAAAGCAGTTGGGTTGTCTGATGAAGATTTGGAAAAGCCATTTATTGGAATTGCTAATTCTTGGAATGAAATCGTTCCGGGACACATCCATTTAGATAAATTAGCGAAAGAAGTGAAAAAAGGGATAAGGCAGGCTGGCGGAGTCCCATTCGAATTCAATACAATAGCTGTTTGTGATGGGCTCGCGATGGGAGTTGGGATGCAATATT
This sequence comes from Methanobacteriota archaeon, assembly GCA_024860865.1. Classification (GTDB taxonomy): domain Archaea; phylum JACRDV01; class JACRDV01; order JACRDV01; family JACRDV01; genus JACRDV01. The sequence continues at coordinate 8,372 of JACRDV010000009.1, forward strand.
CACTTCCTTCCAGAGAAATAATTGCAGACTCAATAGAAATAATGATTCAAGCTCATTGTTTTGATGGTTGGGTTGGAATCACGAATTGCGATAAGATAACACCTGGAATGTTAATGGCTGCTGGAAGGTTAGATATCCCGTGCATCATTTTGACAGGAGGCCCTATGAGACCGGGTGAATATAAAGGAAGGAAACTTGATGTAATAACGTGTTTTGAAGTTGTAGGAGAATTAAAGGCAAACAAAATTACAGAGGAGGAGGCGAAGGAAATAGAAAATCGCGCGTGTCCTGGTGCAGGTAGTTGTGCAGGTCTTTTCACTGCGAATACTATGGCTTGTGTAACTGAAGCATTGGGTATGTCATTGCCAGGCTGCGGTAGCTCTCATGCCGAAGATAAGAAAAAATATGAAATTGCAGAGAATTCAGGCATTCAAATTATGAAACTACTCAAAGATGAGATTATACCTTCAAAAATTATGACGAAAAAAGCTTTTGAAAATGCAGTTAGAGTTGATATGGCCCTTGGGGGATCAACTAATACAGTTTTGCATTTACCAGCAATTGCAAATGAGTTAAACATTGAACTAAAACTTGAGATATTCGATAAACTTAGTCGAGAGACTCCGCACCTTTGCGATTTAAGGCCAGGAGGTCCATATTTTCTCTATGATTTTGAACAGGCAGGTGGAGTTCCAGCTTTAATGAAAAGGCTAGAGAAAAATCTTAACCTTGATGTTTTGACAGTTACTAGAAAAACTCTGCGAGAAAACTTGAGAGATATTAAAATTTTGAATGAAGAAGTTATTCGGCCTCTTAATAACCCAATCCATGCTGAAGGCGGAATTGCAATTCTTAAAGGAAATATAGCACCAAATGGAGCAGTAGTTAAACAAACAGCAGTAGATCCAAAAATTCTAAAACACAAAGGGCCGGCAAGAGTTTTTAACTCTGAAGGAGAAGCAATGAGTGCTATCTTAAATAAAAGAATTCGGCCAGGCGATGTTGTGGTGATAAGATACGTTGGGCCTAAAGGAGCTCCTGGGATGCCTGAGATGCTAGCACCTACTTCCGCAATAGTAGGTTTTGGATTAGGGACTTCGGTAGCATTAATAACAGATGGAAGATTTTCTGGTGGAACTAGAGGTTTGTGCGTTGGGCATGTGTCTCCAGAAGCATATGAAGCAGGACAAATAGCTGCTGTGAAGGAAGGCGATATAATAGAGATCGATGTTCCAAACCGAAAAATCAATGTGAAATTATCTGAAGAGGAACTTAAAAAAAGATTGGCAAAGTTTCAACTGCCAAAAAGAAAACTGACCGGAGTGTTAGCAAGATATTCAAAGTTTGTCAGATCTGCTGATAAAGGGGCTATTCAACTCTAAAAATGAAATCAATTTAATTGGGAGCAATTCTTGAAGCATTAGGGTCAATTCAAAAGATAGGCAGAATTTGATCTTATTTTCAAGTTTTAACGAATTTTTAGCAAAAATAAATTAGCTGTAGCAAGGTTAAAAAAACAAAAAACCAGATCTGCACCAAATATCCGGCTTGTTCCAACCGACTCCTATTAAGGCAGTAACCGAGTCCTACCTTAAAGGGATTCCAGCTTTGTCAATCAGAACTTCACTGCGAGTCTCTCGGGCCCACAGTTTGCCTGCTGATTCCGGTCGGTGCAGACAACTAATAATGGATGCACATTATACTTAAACTTTTTTTGAAACAATAAATGCAAATAAACAAATTATTATTTGAAAAATTTCAATATTCTTTTAAAAGTTTGTGTTTGATTTTTGTTGTTCCAGTGGAAATAAAGTATCTTTATTTAAATTTTTCTTTTTAATTTTTAATTTTAATCACTTAATAAAAATTTTCGGGCAAAAAATTTTCTTTCAACTCAATCGCTATCTACGGTGGATTATCCTTGCCTTTTACTCAGCAGAAAAAAGCAAAGAAAGATTGGATTGGAATGCGACGAGGCATCCGAAAAAGGTAGGACAAATTGCTTTTTTCGGAACTGATGAGCTTATAGTTATTGATAAATGGGGAACTGTTGCATCGATAACCAGTGAGTACTCAAGAGCCTTATGACTCTCTTATCCCTATATTTCAAGAGGAATTAATATCAAAATAGTGGATTCTAGGAAGGGCAAAATATTGGGTAAGGTTAGTGAACTACCTACTGGCTAAAGCTAATGGCTTGAAGGCGGAGCTGGAGGCTTTTGTATTCTTGATCTAAAATTTGCTTCTTAATTTTTGTTAAAGCAACAACCTTTGCTTTTATTGTTTTCTTAACTTCCATGGTTTTAAACTGAAACATAAATTTTATTTAACAATTTCCGAACAAAAAACAAGTGGAGAGAGGTGACCGAAAGTATTGCAATCCATCTCTCAGCTAAAGCAAAGAGTATTCCTTGCAAAGTTATTAATAAACAATCTACTTCAATAGCATCAATTCCATTTCGTCGCCGTCCACGCTGAGAAGCACGCTGTCCAGACCGCTGCCAGCTACAAGGAAGCTGAGCGGATGTGTGCTGGTGTTGTAGGTGATATTTTGAGGCGAATCTATTTTTATGCTCGGCG
>JACRDV010000087.1 GCA_024860865.1 Methanobacteriota archaeon
AAGTTGCTGAGAAAGTTGGATTGACAGTTGAAGAACTTGAAAAGTTAGTAAAGCCATTTGAGGCCATTTATACTATTGCTGACCACTCTCGTTGCTTAGCCTTTATGTTTGGTGACGGAATTGTTCCATCAAATGTTCGAGAAGGATATCTTGCAAGGCTAGTTTTGAGAAGGACTTTAAAATTTATGCGAGAAATTGGATTGGAAATCCCACTTTCTGAAATCGTAAAGATACACATAGATGACATTGGCAATGATTTTCCTGAGCTTAAAGAAAATGAGCGCTATATTTTAGAAATAGTTGGTATTGAGGAAAAGAGATATAGGGAGACTTTAGCTCGAGGCAGAAGATTAGTTGAGAAAACAAGCGATTATCTTGCTCGTGAAAATAAAACAGAAATGCCAGTTGATATGTTAGTCGATTTATACGATACCCATGGCTTGCCTCCAGAAATTGTTAAAGAAGTAGCTGAATCTCAGGGAATTAAAGTTACAATTCCAGATGATTTTTACATAAAAGTTGGAACACGGCATGCTGAAACTAGATTAGAAACACTTATTGAGCCTAAAAAGTTTGAAGGAAAAATCAAAGCTTTGCCTGAGACAAAACTCCTTTTCTATGATAGCCCATACTTGATTGAATTCAGTGCAAAGGTTTTGGATGTGTTTGATGGAAAATTTGTTGTGCTCGATCAAACTTGTTTTTACCCCGAGGGTGGAGGACAGCCATCCGATAAAGGGACTCTAGATGGCAATGAAGTAGTAGATGTCCAAAAAGTTGGGGAGATAGTAGTCCATGAGATAAAAGGTAAACTTAACAAAGGCGATATTGTTCAAGGGAAAATAGATTGGGATGGAAGGCTTGCATTGATGAGGCACCATACATCAACTCACCTTCTTCTTGGAGCTGCGAGAAGAGTTTTGGGCGACCATGTATGGCAACATGGCGCACAGAAAGGTATCGATAGGTCGAGATTGGATATCAGTCATTTTGAGCAAATTAAACCAGAAGACTTGAAGAAAATTGAGCAGTTAGCTAACAGCGTGATTATGGCAAATAAACCGGTTAAAATAGAGTGGATGGACCGAAATGAAGCTGAGAAAAAATATGGATTTAGACTTTATCAAGGAGGCGTAGTTTCAGGCAAGAAAATTAGAGTAGTTAGAGTAGAGGAATGGGATGTTGAAGCATGTGCTGGGACTCATTGTTTGAAAACTGGGGAAATTGGACCCTTTAAAATAATCAGGACTGAAAGAATTCAAGATGGAGTTGAGCGGATAGAGTTTGTATCTGGGGAAGCAGCAATTAAATATTTCCAACAACGGGATGACCTTCTTCAAAAAATTGCTGATGTTTTTAGAGTAGCTCCAGAAAAAGCTCTATTTGCAGCTGAAAGATTTTTTGATGAATGGAAAAAGATGCGCAAAGAAGTAGAGCGCTTAAGAGAACAAGTTGCGGAGTTAAGGATTTATAATCTAGTTTCAAAGGCAAGGCAATTGAAAGGAATCAAATTAATTGTTGAAACAATTCCAGAGGCGGATATGGACGAACTCATTCGAACTGGCGCAACTTTAACAAAGCATGATCCAAGCATTGTTGCGATTTTATTTAGCAAAAGGGATGGGGTAAAAATCTGCGGATTAGCAGGCGAAACGGCGCTAAAATCAGGAGCTAGTGTGCAAGAAGCAGTTATAATGGCGGCAGAAATTGTCGGTGGGAAAGGTGGCGGTAGAGCGGATATGGCACAAGGCGGCGGCCCTAGGGTTGAAAAATTAAATGAAGCGATTCAAAGCACAATAAAATACTTTCGTGAAAAGCAGTGAACCTTGCAAAAAAGATTTCATTCACCCACAATAACACATCACCTCCTTTCAATCTGCCAAGTAAAATGTCGCCTAACGTTTTCAGCATATACGACGTTGCGACCCGAAGGGAGCAATGTCCCGAAGGGCAAGGGCGTAAGCTCGCGTATATGCTGTGTTGTCCGAAGTCGCACTAATTATTCCCACCTCTTATTTGGTTTTTCAAATTATCTCCTATTTCTTTTACCAACTGCTCATATCTCTGTTTCCCTTCGCTATTCTGTTCGACTAACTGTTGTATTTCATAGCGATCCACTTGTTGTATAGAGCTTCTCCTCATATATAGTTGAACTAACCTTTTCTTCCCAATCTCATAATTTTTAAAGTCATTAAGTAATCTTGATAGTTCTTGGTAATGATTTTCTTCAATAAACAAATAACTTTTTTCTACTTCATCTATTGTCTTTTTTAATTGCTGAGAAAAACTCCTCA
>JACRDV010000092.1 GCA_024860865.1 Methanobacteriota archaeon
AGTTCACGATCACTGGTCCATGTTCTTCTGCGTGGGTTATTTGTTCCTCGTTTAGAAGTATGCTTAGCGTGTCGCCGATGCCATCATAGGTTATTTTCACTCGTATCTCCTCCTCTCAGCTGGGTAGAGGGTTATTATTAAGACCAGTAAGCCTGTCGGGGTTTTCAATACTTTTAATGACCTTTTCTTCAGTAACGCCTATTCTTAATAGTCTTTTAAGTTTCTCTCTTGCATGAGGAGTAAAGTTGATACGCTTTTTGTCCTTCATTTCTTTAACCTTTTTAGCTACTACTTTGCCATAATTATACTATATCATTATGTTTGACCTTTCTCCTATGATGAACCTCCTTCCTTTGGGTTTGGTGTTTTCGCTTGATGTTATGGTGGAGTAGGATTCTATGAGACTACCTGTTATTTTGTTGTTTATGTTGATGTGGCAGTTGTTCATGATTATGCTGTTTTCGATTTCTCCTCTTTTGATTGTTACGTTGTTTCCTATGCTTGTGTAGGGTCCTATGTATACGTTGGGTTCTATGTTGTATTTTTTCCTATTATTGTTGGGCCTCATATTAGTGCTCCTTTTTTGATTGTTGTGTTTTCTTTGATCTTGTTACTCTTCCTTGTATGGAGTTTTTGTTTTCGATTTTTCCTTTTATTTCTGGTTTTAGTTCGTCGAGGACTAAGCGGTTAGCTTCGAGGATGGCTTCTGGAGCTCCTGTGTCCTTCCACCATCCTTTGACGAATTGGTAGCCGACATTGCATCCTTTGCCTAGTAGGAGTTGGATGGCTTCTGATATTTCGATTTCTCCTCTCCAAGAGGGTTTAAGCTGTTTGATCATTTCAAAGACTGTTGGTTTGAGGAAGTATATGCCTGTTAAAGCATAGTTACTTGGTGGTTGTTTTGGTTTTTCCACTAAGCCTGTTAGCTTTCCGTTTTTGTTGAATTTTGCTATCCGAATTGTTGTGTTTTCTACTTCGCATAGTATCATGGCGTCGTGGTTTGAGTTTTTGAAGCTTTCAGCATAGTGTGTACTACCCTTTACTAAATTTTTGGAGATTGGGCTTTTTAAAGAGTTTCTAGAGCTAAAAAAGGAGCATTTCTGAGGAAGCGGTTTGTGTAGCTCCGCACTGTTTTGAGAGCATTGGCAAAGATTATGAAGACAAGCAATTATGTTAGAAACAAAGGCAAAGAAAAAATTAAAGGCCTCACTCCAATTGCTAAAGCACTAGGTATCCTTTCTAGGTTAACTATGAAAAGTGCAGTTGTTATTCCAGCATATAATGAAGAAAAAACCATTGGAAAAGTTGTTAGCGAATCAAAGAAGTATGTTAATGAGGTTATTGTAGTTGATGATGGATCCACTGATCGCACCCTTGAAAACTCAAGGAAAGCTGGCGCGAAAGTTATAGCGCACAAAACAAACATTGGTTATGGCGCAGCCCTTCAAACAGGAATAAAATACGCATTAAAAAATAATGCAGATGTTATAATCACTCTTGATGGCGATGGGCAGCACGACCCCAACTATATTCCAAAATTTGTTAAAAAAATTCTTTCCAGTTCAGATATTGTTATAGGTTCAAGGCTTTTAATGAAAAACTCGATAGCAGAAATACCATCACATAGAAGATTTGGAATTAAACTGATTACAAAAATTGTAAATTTAATTAGTCAACTAAAAATGACTGACCTCCAAGGCGGATTTAGAGCTTATAGAAGGACAGTTTTTGAAGAGATAGAACCAAAAGATTTTGGAATGGGTTTTTCAGTTGAGGTTCCAATAAAAGGAGCAAAAAAGGGATTTAGATTTGGAGAAGTACCAATTTTTGTGAGCTATAGAAAATATACCTCGACTTACAATCCGCTCAGGCATGGATTAGCAATTCTATTTGCAACTTTTAGATACAGGTTTTTTGGCCGGTGAAAATGAAGATCGCATTTGTTCCTGAATTTTATATTCCACACATAGGAGGAGGTGAGGTTTGGGCACATCAAGTGGCTAAGGAATTAGCTAAGCGCGGCCACGAGGTTCATGTTTATACTTATAGGCACAGTGATCAGAGAAATAATGGAATGATAGATGGTGTGTTTGTTCATAGAAAGGGTTTATTTGTTGTTAACAGAGTCCAAGCACACTTTAAACGAGCTTTTTCGCAAATTCATTGTATTTTTGGAGAACTTATATCAGAGAATTTTGATATTATACATTCAAATCAGTTTATCCCATTAATCCCATCATTTGTAGTCTCTAAAATCAAGAAAGTACCGATCGTAGCAACTTTTCATGATATCTATTTTAAAGACTACTGGATTAATACTTACGGGCCTTTTTGGGGCACTATTGCTAATTTGATTGAAAAAACTTGTGCTAAACCAAATTATGATGCTATAATAGCAGTTAGTCACTCAACAAAACAAAAGCTAATCAAAATAGGTTGCTCAAAAGAAAAAATTGATGTAATTTATGGAGGTGTTGATTTAGAATTATATGATTCAATTAATCAACCAAAGATTCATCCACCGCAAATTTGCTATATAGGGCGCCTCATTCAGCATAAGCATGTTGATGTTTTAATCAGTGCATTTTTCAAAGTTCTAAAAAAAGTACCTGAAGCTCAACTCGTAATTGTTGGGAGTGGACCGGAAAAGAAAAGGCTTGAAGATTTATCAAAAAGGTTAGGAATTTCAGAAGATGTAAATTTCGTCGGCAAAGTTTCAGAAATTGAAAAAATTCGTATTTTAAAAGCTTCGCAAGTTTTTGTTTCGCCCTCAACAATGGAAGGCTTTGGCTTAACCTTAATCGAGGCGATGGCATGTTTAACGCCTTCTATAGCTGTTAGAATTCCGGCTACTCGAGAGATAATAAAAGAAGATGATACCGGATTTTTAGTAGAGCCCAATAGCATAGGTACACTGGCAAATGTCATTATTAAGTTGCTTCAAGATGAAGATTTGCAACATAAAATTGGTCAAGCCACGAGGAAAGTTGTTGAGGAAAAATTTACATGGAAAAAAACTGTTGATAAATTAGAAAAAATTTATTGCAAATTGTAAAGCAGAGCTTAGCCCCCTCGCTTATTTAGCCTTCTGGGCTAGTAAAGTTAGCTAGTAACCGATCAAGTCAGCCACATATTAGAGATGCGGGTGCACTCCACCATTAGTGATATTAAAAAAAGCTTTGAAATAGGCTAAGATGCTATGGAAATCAAGGGGTATAAATAGCAGAGTGATTGATTTGGCACAGAAGAGATCCATGGATTTCATGCAACCAAAAGACCCGAAAGTTTATCCAGAAATTTTAGTGCAAAGACATTAAGATGCCTAACACTACTGATAACTCAAATTAAACGCTAACTTTATATCATTTTAGTTGTAAAAATGTAACCAACGTGACAAAAATGCAACTATTAGAAATATTTTTTGGATCAAAGACAAAAATTAAGATTCTGAGAACACTTTGTCAACAAAAACAATGGAATTTTAGCGTGGTAGAATTGTCAAAGGATTTAAGTCTGAATAAGGGAGTTGTTTCAAGAGTTTTGAACCAATTACAGAAAGATGGCATAGTTAAAATAATCAGAAAGGGCAAAGTGAAACTCTGTAGAGTAAACAGGGAAAACAGGATAGTCAACGAGTTAATAGTACCGATTTTCGAAAAAGAACAGAATATTATCGACTCTATTTTGAAATACTTTTTAAAGGAGCTAAATCCCAGAAGGTTTAGGTCAGTGCTCTCAGTAATAGCATACGGCTCTGTAGTAAAGGGATTGTTCAAGCTAACATCTGATCTGGACTTAATGTTGATTCTGTCGAATAAGAGTGAAATAAGTTCTATTAAAAAAATATTAGATAAAATAGTTGATAAATTTTCGAAGGAAGATATAATTTTATTTTGCGACTTAATAACTAGAGAAGAGTTCAGAAAGTTATATGAGCAGAATGAGCCGTCTGTCAAAGATATAGCCAGATTCAACAGAGTATTGTATGGAAAAGATGTGTTGGAGTTGATGTGATGAGAATAGAGCCAAAGGAGAATGCTATCCAGAGAATAAAAGATGCTTTAGAATTTCTTGAATCTGCAAAAGATAATTCGGATAAAAGAAGGTTCAAAGCTTCTGTCGATAATGCTGTGGATGCTATCATAGCCGCCAACGATGCATTTACCATTTCCCTGATTCAACAGATACCAACTTCCGACCACCAAGAGGCTATTAGACTGCATAAAGAAGCTGGTAAAAAGATAAACGCGAACCAGTCTTCGACCTTGAAACAGTTGTTAGACCTTAGACACCAAAAAACTTACAGACCTGTTATGGTTTCAAAAGCAATTGCAGAGGAGACTTTGAGAAAATCTATCAACTTTGTGCGTTGGGTTCAGGAACAGTTGAAAATCTAAGTTTTAATGTTTGTATAGCTTGCTTCAAAATTAGCTATTGCCACATATGTTTATTTTCTACTTGTAATCGGAGTTTTAGGCCAACTATTTTGGTTCATAAAGGAAAAAAACAATCAAAGTATTTAATATGAAGTGTGAACCCTTTGGAAAGCCACTTGAATAAATCGAAGTTTGATAATCCTCACTTCTTTTTCTCCTTTAAGCTTTGATTGCCCATACTAAAAAATAATAAAACTCTTGTATACCATCTCTTCTAAGAGCGATATGACTGCCCTTTTGATGATGAATGTAAAAGCCTGCCTTTACAAGTGCTTTAACGACATCTCGGGAAGAGACCACCGGAAGCTTTGGCATCTTACACTTCCACGGAAACGACCCTGTCGGTATTTTTCAGCTTGCTGAGGTCTTTTTCTTGACTCTCTAGGTAAACCTCTATAGCCTCTTTAATATTCCTTTTTACTTCTTCAAGGGTTTCCCCTTGGGAAAAACAGCCTGGGAGGGATGGGACCTCGGCCCAGAAGCCTCCTTCTTCTGCTTCATGAATTATAACCTTATATCTCATTGGACTACACTCCATTAACGTATTTAATATATTCCATTGCCACTTCAAAGCCCCCGCTAGAGATTCGACCTTACCCAGTTCGACGAGCCGAGGAGGTGGGTATCTACGAGGTTATCCTAATTCAACTACATCACTACTTGTTAGTTCTTTCCTCCCTATTAAAACATTCTTCTGCTTTTTTTAAAATATTCTTTTGTTTTTAGAGCCATTTATAATCAATTTTATTCGGCGAAAAGGAAGGCAAGTGAAATCGAATTTAAAATCTTATTAAAAAACCAGATTTTCTTTCTCTTTTTTTTGTAGTATTTGATGGGACTTTATCCTTTTCTTACAATTAATTTTATTTCAAATTTTTTATCAAATTTTTTTAATTACTCCTCCAAAAAATCTAGAATGCGATGTTAACGATATAAGCAAAATTGCAAATGTGAGGGATGAGATAATCAAACCCAAGCTATAATATTTTTGTCTTGTAAACTTCAAAGTTATTTTGAGGTCTCCGGCCTTCCCAATATAATATCCATTCGCGAATGAATTTGCGATAAAAGGTTTTACTTCAACATTATTCACAAATGCCGTCCAGTATGGATTGTAAGCCTCGCTAAAAATTAAAATAAATGGTTTCTCTGCATTTACATTAACAACATATTCAGATGGGTTTAATTTTTGGTAACTAATTTTTGCTGGGTAAACTAATTTTTTAGCTTCAGAAGTCGATTTCACCATCAACTGATCTAAGCGGATCCCTTCCTTTGCAATGAATGAGAAATTGTGATATCCTCCCTCTAAAAGTAGTTCTCCAACCTTTTGCCAACAAAAGCTTGAGTTCAAATAAACTTCGAATTTTTCACTTCCGATTTTAACAAAAAGGTTTGGCTGAGAAGTTTTGTTTGCAGCAGCCCTCAGGTAAACAGAATATTCACCTCTTTTTGGAACATAAATCGACCCCTTCATCTCATCTGCATTATCGGAAGCTTCAATATAACCTAGGCTTGCGTTTAAATTCCAGTCATTTGAAAATACCCATCCTTTACTCAGTTCAAATTTTTCTAATTCAGATAACAAAACAATTCTTTTATTTTGGAATGAACTTGCAATTTTTTCATGCGCTCTGCTCAAATCTTCTACGGGAGCAACAGCGATTCTTGCTATAACATTTTCTCCATCTTCTAAATTCCGAATTTTTAAAATATGATTTCCTTCCTTAAGTGTCTTTGAGCCTAAATAAACCCATTTAAATCCCAACTCATTCTCAGCCTTCGTATCCATTTGTTTTATTTCAGCTCCATCAATCTCAAAAGTTAATGGCACTCCTTTAGGACCAAAGAATAGCTTTATCCAAATGGCATGTTCTCCGCTTTTTCTAGCAATGAATGGTATAATCAAGTCCGCTTTTGACATAGTAAAAGCAGAATTTTCTATTGCTGATTGATATCCGTAATTATACCACCACCATAATGGAATTGAAACCCAACTCTTTTTTGGATTGTATTCTGCTAAATTTGCACCAGGTTCTATTTTGCTGCCATCACTGAACGAGAGAACCAAGTCATAAAATTCATTGTTAATAATTATTGCGGTATCAGAAATGTCAAGCAGCAAGGTATTCTCTGGTTTAAGTTGACTGGCAAAAAACAGTGTAGAATTTGCAAAATCTTCGTCAACATAACTCAATATCACAAAAGCTGAGCGGTCACCTGCTACTATTGCAATATTATCGGCAGAGCAAATATGCTGTTTAATATCTTTCACTTCTAAGATGCGCAAAGACTTCATTGCCTTTACTTCATTAATATCAGCCTGTTTGCTCAAAACATTGTCTAATTTGTTATTTGTTAGGAAGAGATGGGGATAATGCATTAAATAACCCGTATACTGATATTCTGTTTCTACATTACTTCTTTGGATTATGTATTTAATATTGGAAATGCCCAATATTTTTTCCAAATTTTTGGTTCGATTTTGGTAAAAAGTGGCAGTCAAGAATTGGATGAATCTCGATGGTTCGTCGTTTCTTTCATCATAAAAAAAAATAGTAGGTTTTGGTGGATAGCCTATAATTGGATCCACTCCAACAAACTTCATTCCTTGATATCGAAAAGGCTGCACCCAAGGAGTCCATAAGACTCTGAAGTCACCTTGATCTTTCATTAGCCAATCATTTAAACCTTTATATTCATCACTAAATCTGAATGTTTGCAAATTTTCATAAAAATCTCCTGTAAAAGTTGGCCAAGAGTAGATTATCACCATTACAATTAGTCCCAGACTTATTGCCAAATGAAAACAATTACGAAAATAAGCTACAAAAGATTTTTTAAAAACGTTATAAATCCTTAAAGAGAGCTCTTCACTAAAGATTCCAAGAAGTACAGCATATGCTAAGCAAGTTAAAGCAACAAATTTGTATGGACTTCTGAACAATTGGAAAAATGGAATATTTTGCAACATCCATATGTAAGCTTCTCCAAATGGAGGTTGAGCACCTTTTCCCAAAAAAATTGAAATTAAAGCTAATGAAATAAAAAATATAACTTTTTTATCTCTTTTCAAAAAGATTGTTAAAAAAGCAAAAGCTGGCAAAAGAAAACTGATTGTTTCCCATAATATACTTGGATTGAGTTGAACTGAAAGCTCAAAGTAACTTGGCCGGTAACCCATTAATCTAACAACATCTGTTAAGGGAAAACTTCTGACTTTAGTGTAGTAAGTTGTGAAGATATAGCCTGCAGTCAATTGCTCTTTATAAACTATTGAAATCAATAGAGGAATAACCCAATGAGCATTTAAGAGAAACAAAATTGATAATACTATTCCAATTGCTTTAATAGAGAT
>JACRDV010000091.1 GCA_024860865.1 Methanobacteriota archaeon
AGGAAATAGCCTCTATCTAAAACAAGTATGTCTGGAAGGTCAAACAAATCTTGCGTATAAGGATCAACTATGCTTGCAATTCTTGCTGTTATAACATCTAATCGATAAAATAACTCGCCAGGCGGAGTTTCATTGCTTATATAGAATTGAGTTATATTTTGAATAACTCTCTGATAACTTTGCACGTACTTGTTATACAGTCTAATGTGTGTTTTATTTTTCTTTAATACAAGTGCTTCAAGCTCTCTTGTGAGCTTGGGATTTGGCTCATCGTACCAAGTAAAAGCAATTGGTACTGCTGTTGTTATTTCTTCTAACCATGACCAAACCTTTTCGACTTTAGTTGAATAAACAGCCGTAGTTTTCTTAGTCATAGTAACATAATCCAACTCTGGATTTGCAAGAGCTGAGGATTCAATCAGCCCAGCTAAAACAATTGGAACCTCTACTTTAGGAAGAATTTCCGAAATTGTTAAGCTATCACTTTGAGCATTATAGGAAGCATTTTCATCAATCAAGCTAACATTTACCATCTCATCAGGAACTGAATCAAAAGCAGTTAAATTTGTTAAGTTAAAATCAGCTGAGTTTTTGAAAGTAACGTTTAACAATAGTGAATTATCAATGCCAAATAAGATCCTGCTCGAATTGTAAGTTTGAGCAGTTTGATTTGAAATCCAGCCTTTTGCTAGGCATTCATTTAAGTACGTTTTAACCGTTTTTGAGCTCCAACTTTCTTTCAATTCTAGTGCCGGTAGGTTTAAAATTGAATAAAGTGCAACTTTATTCCAGCCAGGGTTAAGTTGGTTGATATAAATTGACCCAGTTAAATTTGTAACTGAGTAATTTGCAAAATAAATAGTAAAATTGCTTATAGAATAGCTTTCTTTATTCCAAATCCAAATTTCTCCAAAAGCTGAAACTTCAACTACTTCGCCAGATTGGTTGTATTTTGCAACTGCCTTTTCGATGACTTTTATCTCAATGCCTGCAGTGGTTGGTATTTCTTGAGCAGAAGCAAAGCCAATCTTTGGGAGCTCAAAAAACCTATGGATTGGAATTGTAGCTTCTAGCTGAGTTAATTTATTCTCAACATAGTTTATTGCTTTAGTCAAAATAGAAATAGATAGGTTATCATAAAATTTAAGTTGGTCTGCAACATCATTTGATAACTTTTGTTTTATCACTCTTTTATCCAGATAATCATTAAGCTTAGTTGACTCACGAACAGACCATTTAAGTTCAACATCAGCTTTTCGATAGTACTCTTTCAGTTCTTCTTTAGCTTCGCTTTCTTTATTTGGATTTGCTAAAACCTCCGCACCTAAAGCATTTGTATAGCTCCATTCATACTTTTCTAGAGCAAAATATTTCTTTGCAAGCTCTAATTGTAAGATTGCTTGGGCTGTGCTATTTTTTGAAATAGCATATTCTGTTTCATTAATTTGTTTTTGAGCCTTTGCTGTAAGATTATTCAAAAAGTCAGTCAGTTTTTGTTTATTTTTATATGTCCGATTGAAAATTTCTATTTTAATTGCAGTATCAATTGCTGTTTGATTTAAATAAGCTAACGAGAGATCATGGATTTTAATTCCTGATTTGGCATAATCCGCTAAATCTTTTAAAACTGTAGATTGAACAAGCACATTGAGTTTTAAATTTTCAGAAGTAAAGTAAGTTTTGTTCTGAATTAAAATTAGATAGAAATCATTTCCAACTATATCTTTTATTTTCAAGCCAGATATTGTAACATTGCTATTATACGATATTGAAGAATTTAAGAAAAAGTTTGAGTTGGTATCTAATGGCCATTTCAAGCCAGATGGTTTAATTTTTAGCCTAAAGCTAAGCTCAGCTTTGGAGTTAGGAGCAATTGTTCCATTCCAAGTTAATGTCTTAACAACTGAATCATAAACGAAGTTTTCTGGCTCAACTGAAATAAGCTGAGTTCCACCGACTGTGAAGTTCTGATAATCAAATAGCATGTTTGGTATTGGGATTATTATTTTTACATTATTTAATTGGATTGGCGAAGTGTTGTTAAGGCAAATTTTGAACTCTAGAGTATTGTTTATATCAAACAGAATTTCTTTAGAATTAAGCTCAATATTTTTCCAATCGAATGAAATCAATACAGTTGGATCTTTTTTAATTGAATAACTTGCAATTAAATTTTGAACTGGAGCAATTTGATCAATTTTTATTGGTTTATTCATTAAATCAGTTGCATTTAAATTCTCAAGCTGAGTTGTAATTCCATATTTAGCTGTGAAATTTTCTTTATTAACTAAATACAAATTTCCAATTGCTGATGTTTGAGTTAAAGTTGTAACTACAGTTTGATTAAAAGTATCAGCGATGAAAATTCCAGTTACATTTTCAAAAATTTTTGCTTCAACTTTTATTGGCTTTGTCAGAATTATATTATCTAAAGAAGAATCAATTAACTCAATTGAATTATTTGTTTTATAATCAACTTTCTCAACCAAAACTAAAACTGGAGCAGTTATGTTTGCAACCCTTAATCCGGAAATCAACTTAGTTTGATTAACTTGCGGAACTTGAGAAACAAAAAATTGAGCTTCAGCAGAAATAGAAACAAGCTCAGCATTTGGAATAGCAGCTCCCAAAAACAGGCAAATTACCAATAAAACAGCAGCACTGAGCAATTTATTTCTGTCCAAATAATCAACCAACTGGCTAAAAATTAAACATTATTTAATAAATAAGCCTTTCTATGAACATTTCAATGTACAATTCTGCCAATTTGCGCAGTCTACACCAGTTTTATATACCATTAGCAACTTGTAGAATGTACTAATAAAGTTAATAATGTATATCAATGTACACTGGTGTAATATATGGACTTCCCAAAGGAGACTATTCCAAAACTCGTCAACGGAGAAAATCTTTCCTTTGAAGAAGCCTACCAACTCATGCAAGCGATAATGAGTGGAGGAGCAACCGATGCTCAAATCGGGGCTACATTAGTAGCTCTGAGAATCAAAACAGAAACCCCAGAAGAAATCGCTGGCTTTGCAAAAGCAATGAGAGAAGCTTGCAATCAAATTCATCCTAAAGTCAATGGCACATTAGTTGATACATGTGGAACTGGCGGAGACAAACACAAAACAATAAATGTAAGCACGGCAGCGGCACTTGTAATCTCGGCAACTGGGATTCCAGTCGCGAAGCACGGAAACCGAGCAGTGACTAGCAAATGTGGCAGTGCGGATATTCTCGAGACCCTTGGATTTAACATTAGCCTTGAACCAGCTGCTGTAGAAAAAATGATTGAAAGGAATAATTTTGGTTTTATGTTTGCTCCAAATTTTCACCCTGCAATGAAAAGAGTTGTTGGGCCTAGAAAAGAAATTGGGATCAGAACTGTTTTCAATATCCTTGGACCTTTAACAAATCCTGCAAACGCTCCTGCCCAGCTCATGGGAGTTTTCGACGCTAGCTTAACTGAAAAAGTTAGTCAAGTCATGAGAATTCTTGGCACAAAAAGAGCGATGGTAGTTCATGGCCTCGATGGATTGGATGAAATTTCAACAATTGGAGAGACTATAGTAACCGAACTATACGATGGGAAAATCGATACATATCAGATCAAGCCTGAAGATTTTGGAATTGAAAGAGTTAAACCTGAACAGATTGCTGCGCTGGAAACTCCAGACCTGAATGCCGCTCTTTTATTAAAAATATTCAATAATAAAATCAAAGGTCCGAAACTTGATATTGTTTTATTAAATGCTGCAGGTGCATTAGTTGTTGGCGGAGCAAGGGACTTAAAAGAAGGCATCGAGATCGCAAAAAATGCAATTGAAAGCGGCTCAGTTTATCAAAAATTGTTAGAAGTCATCCAAGCTTCAAAGGGAAATCTCGATAAAATTCGAACATTGGAGAGGTTACCGTGTGGTTAAAGTTAAGATTTGTGGAGTTACAACGAGCGCTGATGCAAAAAGTGCTATTGATGCTGGAGCAGATTACATCGGAATGATAGTAGAAGTTCCAGTTCAATCTCCAAGAAAGATTTCTCTTCAAAAAGCAAAGTTAATTGCTTCTCAAATTAATTTTAACATCATTGCAGTAATAATGCCAAAAACTCCAGATGATGCAATAAAAATTGCAAATGAACTCAATCCATTTGCACTTCAACTTCATGGGAAAGAAACTTTGAGAAATGTCAAGATATTGCGCAACTCTCTTCCTAATACTATGTTGATAAAAACACTACCAGTTTCAAACTCAGTTTCATCTTCTGATTTGATCAAAACTGCAGCGCGCTATATTGATTCAGGAGTTGATGCTATTCTATTGGACACATATGTTGGAAACAAACCCGGAGGTACTGGACAAACTCACAACTGGGAAATTTCAAGAGAGGTTAGACGAGCACTTTCCATCCCTGTTATCCTGGCAGGTGGATTAACTCCTGAAAATGTGGCTAAGGCCGTTAAAATTGTAAAACCTTTCGCAGTAGATGTTGCTTCTGGAGTTGAAAGATTTCCTGGTCAGAAAGATCCCAATAAAATGAAGTATTTTGTTAAAGCAGCAAAAGGAGCAAAAAAATGAAGGATTTTAATTTTCAAATAGAAAAAGCAAAAGAAAAAATGGACAAGTCAGAGATTGCAATTGTGCCATTGCGGGTAGAATTACCTGTTAATGCTCAGCCTTTTCAAATCTATGCAGCTCTGAAGGAAATCACAAATTCAAAATTTTCATTTCTCTTGGAATCAATTGAAGGTGAAGAGAGAGTTGCTCGTTATTCTTTCATTGGAGCAGCCCCAGAGCTCTTAATTCAAGTTCAAAATGGAGACGTTATAATAAAAAATTTAGGAGGACTCCAAGGTAATCTTTTATTTGAAATTGCTCGCCGAAATTTAGTAAATTCTTGTTGCTGCATGAGTGGTAACGGGCCATATGCTGCTGGAAAACTTGAGGAAAACAAGGACCCGATTGATGCAATAAGTTCTATTTTCATAAATGAATTTGTAAAGTATATTCCACTTTATGAGCACCCGAGGCAACTGTTTTTTGGCGGAGCGTTAGGCTACTTCTCATATGACATAGTTGATTACTGGTTAAAATTATTGCACAGCAAAAGCTTCGGAATGCCAGAAGCGGAATTCATTCTCTCTACTAGAAGTTTAGTTTATGATCATAAAGAAAAGAAAGTATATGCCTACATAAATGCCTTTGTCACAAATGAGGCTTCTTCTGGATTAGCGAATGATTGCCAAATATACTTAAGCCAATTTATTAAAGCAGTTAACTCTGCTGAAACTTCACAGAAACAACATTCAATTGAATTACGAGACCTGCCTGTTTCAGATTATCAACTCGATATGACAAAACCAGAATTTGAAGAAGCTGTGCAAAAGGCAAAGGATTACATTTTTGCTGGAGATATTTTTCAAGTGGTTTTAGCCAGACAAGCAAGAACTTCGCTCAACAGCATCACTCCTTTTGATATCTATATGATTTTGCGCCAAATGAACCCAAGCCCGTACATGTATTTGCTCGAGTTTAAAGAACATTCAATCGTTGGAGCCAGCCCTGAAACACTAGTGACTGTGTGCAACAGAAAAGTTATAACAAATCCAATTGCTGGAACACGACCGAGAGGTAAAACTCCTGAAGAAGACCGAAAGCTTGAAAAAGAGATGTTGAATGATGAAAAAGAAAAAGCTGAACACGTAATGCTCGTTGATTTGGCGAGAAATGACGTGGGAATTGTTTCAAAACCGGGCACAGTAAAAGTTACAGAGTATATGGTGCCTTCAAAGTATTCCCATGTTCAGCATATTGTTTCGACTGTTGTTGGGGAACTTAAGTATGATAAAACGACATTCGATGCTATAAGAGCAATTTTCCCAGCCGGCACTGTAAGCGGAGCTCCTAAAATTAGAGCAATGGAAATTATCGATGAGCTCGAAAGCGGAAAACGTGGGCCATATGCTGGCGGTGTTGGTTATTTTGCTTTCGATTTAAATGCTGACTTTGCAATTACTATTAGGTCAGTTGTTATCAACAAAGATACTGCTTTTGTTCAAGCTGGAGCCGGGATAGTTGCTGATTCTAAACCTGAGCGAGAATTTTTTGAAACCCAAAATAAAATGCTCGCAATCCTTAAAACAATCGAAGTTGCAAAAGCGAGAGTGAAAGATTGAGAATCCTTTTTTTAAATAACCGCGATTCTTTTGTTTTTAATATAGTTGACTACATCTCAGTGATGGAATCCAATACAATTGTAGTTGATAATACAATCTCACTTGAAGAAGTTCATAAAATAAATCCTACACACATAGTTATTAGCCCCGGACCCGGACACCCTAAAAAGGATACTGGAACGTGCATTCCAATTATCAAAGAGTTTGGTCCAGAGATCCCTATCCTTGGAGTTTGTCTTGGGCACCAAGCAATTGTTGAAGCTTTTGGCGGCAAAGTTATTCGAGGTTACTACCCGATCCACGGAAAGGCCTCAGCAGTACACCACGATGGAAAAGGCATTTTCAGAAATATACCAAACCCATTTTTAATGGGGCGGTATCATTCGCTAGTGGCTGATCCTACGTTGCCTAATTGTCTAGAAATTTCCGCTAAATTCGATGATGGAGTAATTGCAGGAATTCGGCATAAAAAATATCCAATTGAAGGGGCTCAAGGGCACCCAGAAAGTTATTTAACTGATCCAACCATTGGTAAACAAATCCTCAGGAACTTTCTATTGCTTTAACAGTTTATTTATATCCTTTATTCAAAAATATATAGTGTAACCATGAGCAATACAAATGCTATCGAACATACTCTAAACGAGCTGAAGCTTAAACCAGATATAATTTATATTGGATTATTTGGTTCACTCTCAAGAGAAGCTATTCGCACATCAGACATTGATGTTTTAGTAATAAAAAAGACAAAGCCTCCTAAGAATATCGAGTTTAAAGAAAACTTAGAAATCCATTATATGACTCCAAAAGAGCTATATGACTTGCCAGTAACCTTTCGTTTCTCTTTAGCTAAAGACTTAAGAGATATATATGGTCGACATTTGGCTGAGAAATTAAGAGTAGAAGCAGAAATTGGCAAAGTTATTGAAGAATTGGCTAAAGGCATACATAGTTACATGAGAATTACAAATGTTGCAGAGGGTGAACACAAGTATATAGCAGCTTTCGAAGCAAGCAAAAGGGCTGCTTGGCTCATTCTACTCCTCCATAGTGAGAGAGTCACAAATAGTCCACTGGAAATTCGACGCACCCTAGAAATGCTGACAGAAAGAAAATATATCCCTGAAGAAATGTTCAGGACCGGTGCAAATAGCTTAGCCTTTCTTGCAAAGGACTATATTGAGTTACACAATATGATGAACACAATAAGTCCTGAGAAGCTTGCACAGCATTATGAATATTCATTAAGACTTGCAAAGGAGGTGTTCAAGCTTTTGACAAAGGACTTTAACTCGATCAGAAAAAGCTTTGGATTCTCAGCAAAGCTAGTTAAGGATGCTTCAAGCTCAGGTGATCCAGACTCCATTAGAGTTGCTTGCCAGGGCCTTTTTCTTGTTGTCTATGATATAGTTGGTCTTTATCTATCATCAAAATCTAGCCTGTATTCCCCTTACCATAAGGAAAGGAAGGAAGAATTGGTTAAGCTTGCTGAATTCGATTCTAACGCAATGAAGATATTAAGGGAATATGAAGATGCTTTAGATGAGTTACACATGCTATGTCATTACGAGGGGCGCGGTAATGTTCAGCTTTTAGAATCATGGGTAAATCGCGTTAGAGAATTTCTAGAATATAACGAAACAATTCTTTAAAAACTTGCAAATCCTGATAACAAAAATTTGGCTCAATTGAACTAAAAGAGCTTTCTGATTTAAGTTGTGTTAACTTATTGTTGGTAAATATTTGTTTTCAAAACATTTTTAAAACCTAAAGCAAATTTGCAAGTTTTTTGATGTCTTTGTTAGCTACATGGGTGTAAATTTGTGTCGTTTTCAAGTCTTTATGTCCTAACAACCGTTGGATATACCTAATGTCTGCACCAGACTCCAACAAGTGAGTGGCAAAACTATGCCTTAATGTGTGAGGCGCCACATTCTTCTTAATTCCGACTTTCTTGGAAGCGGATTTTATAATTTGCTGGATTGTCCTTTTGTTATATTTTCTGTCTCTTTGAGAGACAAATATCGGCCCATTTTTGCTTATCCCGTACATTTTCAACATATCAATCAGTTTTTTGTGAAGGAACACCACTCTTTCTTTATCTCCTTTCGCAGTTTTTAGATGTATGATTTCCCTGTCAAAATCAATGTCTTGCCAATTGAGATTTCTTGCTTCATCTAAACGAAGTCCAGCATAATAGAGAAACATAATAACAAGTTTGTGCTTGAGATTGTTTGTTGCCTCGGTCATTTTATTCACTTCCTCCTTGCTCAGCACTACAGGTAGCTTCAAGGTTTTTTAGCGAGAGGCAACTTTTCCTCGAATTCCCTCGGGTTTTATCAGATTTGAGGAAATTCTTAATCACGGAAATGTAAGCCTTGCCAGTCTGATAGGAATACTTCCTGAGCTTTACCTCTTCAATCAGCTTTCCTATGAGCTGGTATCGTTGTTGCGGCGAAAGGTTTTAATTTCTGCATGTCTGCATGTCAATATTTATTGTGAAACATGGATGATGAAACATGAATGCTGGGATAAAAATTGAGAAAGGACCAGATGGCAGGATCACAGTTAGACTCCCTTACAATCCTGCATATATTTCAAAAATGAAGAGCATCAACGGCTATCGCTG
>JACRDV010000089.1 GCA_024860865.1 Methanobacteriota archaeon
GAGTCTATGACAATCATAACTTCTTTTCCCAGATTTTTTTAATATCCATGGGTTTAATTTTTTTAGAAGGTTTTTTGATGCAACCTTTTAACTCAGTTAAAATTGCTTCGACATCCTTGGTAGGCTGTAGAACTATTTTCTCAGCCTCTCTTCTAACTATTAGTCTTTGACCTACCCTAAGATTAAGTTCTTTTCTTATATCTCGGGGCAATAAAATTCTGCCTTTTTCCTCTAGCCTAGTAAATTTTCCCACTTTAATTCCCACTTTTTTATTCTTCTCACACATGTTTAAACTTTCTTACTAATCAGAAAAATTTACTTAACGCATAACTTTTGTTTAATATCTAATATCCTTTTTTATATGCTTCTTTTCTAAAAAGAGAAAACATGGATTGGTAAACTCTGCATAATGTGCTCCAAAGTCCTTTACTAGCTATCTCAAAGGGAGCTTACCTGCCCAAACTGCTTTGCAATTTGTTTCACTGCACGGTAGGAGCGGCAGCTTTATAAATGGAAATATTTTCAAAAGACTGTTCTTCTTCTATCAACAATTTCAGAACTTAGATTGACATTTGGTTTTTCACGAATAATAAAATTGTTTTTCATCTCTTTTACAATTTAGATCCGCATTCAGAACAGAATTTAGCACCAGTGAGAATTGGTTGCCCACACTTAGGACATTTAGCTTCGGTAGTTGGTGGAGCTGCAGGTGCCGCCAAGGCCGCTCCACAGCTTGGACAGAACCGCGATGTGGATGGAATTTGCGAATTGCATTTAGGGCATATGAGGAGCGTTTGGCCAGCAGGGGTTGTCATCACTTGGGGGATTAGTACCATACCAGCCCCTAAAGCGGCGCCAGGTGACTTGCCTAGTTCTTTTGCAGCCTCTTTGACTGTTTCCATTCGTAGAACCTCGGTTGTAGGTGCTCGAGCAGCTTGTAACCAGAATAATCTTTCACGGTATTCTGGAGTTGTATCAATTCCCTCGAATTTTAGGTCGATCAATTCAATTCCAAGCCGTTTAGTTGCATCTTGAATGTTAACTTTAACTCTTGTTGACGTTTCATCAAGCTGAGTGAATACAGTTTTTAAATCATATTTTGAGAGCTCATCTATCATCCGCTCGTTAATAAATCCCCTCAAAAACTCATTGACTTGCCCAGTGTTATAAGCACCTTGTCCGCCTACAACTTCATTAACGAATAAACCTGAGTCGCTTATTTTAAACCAAAAAGTCCCGTGAACTAATAATGGTGCAAGTTCAGTTGTTTGGGCACGAGCACCGTATTTACCCGCAAACTGCTTGGTCGAAATAAAAACAACCATTGATCTAAATGGAACGCTTCCAAATCCTGCTAGCTTAGATAAAATTTTACCAAGCAAAGGTAAATTAAGTGTAGTAATTGTGTGGCGTCCAGGCCCAAAGACATCGTAGGCTTTACCATCCCTAAAGAAAATTGCGCTCTCAAATTCTTTAACTATTAACTGGGCGCCCCACGTTATCTCTTCTACCGGGTATTTCCAAACAATATCTTCTGCTCCAGGATTTTCCCAAGAAATTACCTGTGGCATTTAACCACTTCCTAATATAGCATCTTTCCTTCTTTCAAAGGTTTCTTCAATTGTATCGAGTGCGCCTCGGCACTCCGCAAGTCGATTTTGGGCAGTTCCAAATTGCTTTGCAATAACTTCTCCTTTAAAGGTTGTGACAAGGTCTAAGATTTTTTTACTTTGGTCAATTAGTTGAGCATCGAATGATATTAGATTATCAAGTTCTCTCTCTTCAATTTTTATCAAGTCAAAAAAGCCGGAGTATCCATACTCTGTATGGTTAATCTTTTCAGCAATTCGATCAAATGCTGCAATCAAGCGGTCAGTTTCATCCCAAACTTCTTTAAGGCCTTTATTTACAAGTTCTCTATAAATTGTTTTGAGCGAATCTTCGGCATTTTTTAGGTCTCTATATAATTTATCTCGAATTAAGCGATCAGATTCGCGCCTAATCTCTCTTTCTTTATAACCTTTAAAGCCAGGAAGGACCAACATAATTCTCTCAAGAGCTTTCAATTGAGCTTGCGCTTTTTGTTGGATTTTCTCGTACAATTTGCTAACCTCTTTAAAATTTTGGAGAATTTCAGATATTTAAAATATAGCTTAATATTTACTAAAACAAACTAAACTTTATGGTCGGCATCTCGCCTTTAATAACTTCTCCACTAGCCCCATCTATAATAATGCGATACACTTCTCCTTTATAATTATAAGCCAAAAACCAAATTGGGGCATGTATATATACAGCATCTTCGACCTTAAATTCAGTTTTTATTTCAATAATTTTATCCACATCTTGGCTTGCTAGAAATTTATGGTGAGCTTCAATTTCCTGTCTTGCAATCTCAATTGCTTCCAGTTCGGTTATTTCACTGTTTAAAACTTGGGCGCTCTTTTCGATTCTTGTGAAGTCAAAAGGTATTTTTCCTTCTAGAGGAATCTCGTATTCGCGAGTTGGAAAAGTTGCTGCTCTTCTGCCAAGAACCAACCAATTATAATTTTTTTTAATTACACCTTCCTTAACTATATTTAAGCCTGTGCGCTCGAAGACTCCTTTATATGTGCTAGAGGCCTCAACCGGAACCGACCAAAAAGGAAGGTATTTCAAATTTGCTTCAGTTAATTTGGCTTTATTTTCGAGATCGCTCGGCTTTGCAAAACTCACTCTCATCCACTTGTACATTAAATCAGTAATTTGGGAGTTCGTATATTGGTTAAGCAACAGAGAGTGCTCAAGCGTAAAAGCTTCACGAGTAGTAATAGTGCTAGTGTAACCGCAGTATTTACAAGAAACAATGATCTCCCCAGGTTCAAACTGAAGTGGAGCTCCACAATTGGAGCATTTAATTTCTTCAACAACTTCTACCATATATCCACACTTATCTGGGTGCTGTTGCGGCTTATTATATTTTTACGAATCCAATAAAATAATATATTCAATAAAAAATTTCCCACTAAATTGCTTAAATAGTTACGTAAAAGTTAATATTAATAATATGATACTTTGTATGAGGAAAACTAAGGAGGTATAGAATGGGAAAACATTGTCAAAGTTGTGGAATGCCCATGGAGGATGCTTCTCAACATGGTGGAAGAGATATAAATAATCCTTACTGTGTCTATTGTACAACACCTGAAGGCAAGCTGAAGAGCCGTAAAGAAGTAAGGGAAGGAATGATAGGCTTCTATATCTCTCAGATGAAGAAGACTAGAAAAGAAGCAGAGAAGATCGTCGATGAAACAATGAGCAAGATGCCTGCCTGGAAGAAATAGAAGAAAAGGATATTTTTACATTTTATATTCAGGTAATAGTTTTGGATTATCTTTGAGCTTTTTTGGATTTTTTAAGCTTTATATATTTTTCAAGAAGAAAATAAAACTGGAAAGATGTGGTCAACACTGCTGAAAACTCGCCTTCTTTCATTCTCAGAGGAAGAATACGGAACACGAGATTTGTGATTAGATCAAATAAAAGATAAACTTTGTAAAATTTATAAAGCTAGAACTTAATTCTTTTACTAAAATCAGCTGTATCAAATTAGAATGGGATGCAATGGGTAGTTTAGCAGAATTAAAGGGAACGATGGTATTAACTGTAACCCTCGTATTTGGACTCCTTGCAGCAGTTTTAGCCGCTATTTTGTTTTTCATAGGTGCATCAGTAATTTTTGCTATATTCCTCACTTTTCTTTTCGTATTATTTCAATGGGCAGTTGGACCATTTATTATTAGAGCCTCAACAGGATTGCGCTATCTTGAGCCAAGTGAAAATCCCTGGCTAGAATCTACTGTTAAAGAACTTGCTTTAAAGAGCGGAGTTCCTATGCCTAGACTTGCTATTGTGCCAGCTCCATCTTTGAATGCCTTTGTTTTTGGTCGCACTACATCAGGAATGACGCTAGCGCTCCATCAAGGTTTGTTGGAAAAGCTCACTCAAAGCGAGATTCGCGGTGTGATTGGACATGAGCTAGGGCACATCAAACACAGAGATGTTATCATAATGACAATTCTATCTGCAATTCCATTGATTTGTTACATAATTGCCCGCGGAATATTTTGGAGCGGAAGAGGTCGCAGTCGACGTGAGAAAGGTGCTGGTGCGGTAGTACTTGCTGCTATTGTCGCATATTTTGCTTATTTAATCTCCCAACTTTTAATTATGAAATTCAGCCGGCTGCGCGAGCATTATGCAGACACTTACTCAGCCTACTTAACTGCTTCGCCTAGGGGTTTGGAGAGCGCTCTCACGAAAATCGCTTATGGGCTATCTCTTGAACCCGAAGAGCCACATGGTGCTAGAGCATTTTATATTTCAGATCCAGTTTTGGCTAAAGCAGAAGTTGGAGCTATATTAGAAAGAAAACAAGAATATGATTTAGACAAAGATGGAGTACTGGATGAAAAAGAACTGCAGCTAGCAATGGAACAAGAAGCAAAATCAACTTGGAAAAATATTAACAGCTGGTTTTCAACCCACCCGCCAACTTTTAGGAGAATCATTTTGTTGCGTCAGATTGAAAATGAAATGAAAGTTAGTAAATACGTGACCGATATCTACAAGTATATTTAGGGTTAATCATGCCTAGGTTTGGGTTAATCTCTATCGGAGTTTTTTTGATAATTTGTGGAGTAGTTATTAGCTTTTGGCTAGCTGGCATATTGGCTAAGGCTGAAGTTTTACCTATTGTAATCGTTCTTCTGGGAGTTTGGGTCTTTGTTATAGCAGCTGTTAAGGCTATAAAACCGGTGGCTTATGAACGGGGAGCATTTCAAACTGCTTGTTTTGGGGCTATAGCAGTTATAGTTGGATTACTTTTGGAACTTAGAGTTAAAGGAATTGGCAGCACTGCCGTTTGGGCAATTGGGCTTATACTAATAGGTGCGCTTTTTGTTATTATAGCGGCTCGCGAATGGATTAAAAAATAACTTGGCATAATATTAAGTGCAAAAATGAACGACCTTTCTAAACCATGGAGGGATTTGTATTCGCATGCTAGTTGACGGTGAATGGATTGAAAGTGTTTCTGGCAAAACTTTTCCGGTAATTGATCCTGGAAATGGAGAGAAAATAGATGATGTTCCATTAGGAACAAGGGAGGATGCGAAGCACGCAGTTGAAGTTGCGCAGAAGAAATTTAGTGTTATTGCAGATATGACTGCACATCAAAGGTCTAGAATTTTGGTAAAAACGGCTCATTTAATCGATGGAAAGAAAGATGAAATTGCGAAGTTAATTGCGAGAGAAGCTGGAAAGGTTTACAAAGATGCTATTTTTGAAATCAAGCGAGCAATTAATGTCTTTATCTTTTCAGCTGAGGAGGCTAAAAGAGTAAATGGAGAAAGCCTTCGAGCAGATGCAAGTGAAATTCCAGCGGGCAATGAAAAAAGAATTGTGTTTACTGTTAGAGAGCCAGTTGGAGTAGTCGCAGCAATTTCTCCTTTTAATTTTCCACTGCTCTTGCTTTCGCACAAAGTTGCCCCTGCAATAGCTGCTGGCAATGCTGTAGTTGCAAAGCCAAGCACGAGCACTCCATTGACTGCACTTAAACTTGGGGAGCTAATGCTTAGTGCAGGTTTGCCGAATGGAGTTTTTAATGTTGTAACTGGTCCAGGTTCAACTGTTGGTGCTGAACTTGTTGAAAATCCAAATACCAATATTATTAGTTTTACTGGCGAAGTGGTAACTGGCATTCAAATTGCACAAAATGCAAGCAAGCACAGGCCAAAAAAAGTAATACTAGAAATGGGTGGAATGGACCCATTGATTATTTGCGATGATGCTAACATCGAAGAGGCTGTTAATGCAGCAGTTTCTGGAGTATATTATAATGCTGGGCAAGTTTGCACAGCAACTAAGCGGATAATTGTTTTTAATAAAATTTCTGAAGTATTTATCAAAAAATTGATTGAAAGAGTTAAAAATTTAAAAGTCGGATATCAATTAGAACCAGAGACTGATGTTGGTCCATTAATTAATGCTCAAGCAATAGAAAAAGTGAATAATTTAGTGAAAGATGCTGTTGAGAATGGTGCGAAGTTATTGGTTGGCGGAAGACGGTTAAAAGAAGGAGGCTATCAAAAGGGCAGCTACTATGCTCCAACAGTTTTGGATTATGTTCAGCCTTCTATGAGAATTGCTCAAGAGGAAATATTTGGTCCAGTTGCGCCTTTATTTAGAGTTGATAATATTGAGCAAGCGATAGAAGTTGCAAACTCAACAAAGTATGGTTTGCAGGGTGCGATATATACAAGCAATTTAAAATACGCTTTTCAAGCGGCCAGAAAAATTAAGGCTGGTGGTTTTATGATCAATGACCCAACAAATTTCAGAGCAGACCA
>JACRDV010000090.1 GCA_024860865.1 Methanobacteriota archaeon
TAGCAAACGAAGTTTATCAATTAGCGAAGAAGTCATCAGGCTTCTATGGCAGTTGTGGAGGGCTTTTTTTCAATTAAAACTGGGTAAAGCACTATTGTAGAACCAGAAGGGAGATCTTTCAATTTATCTGGGTTAGCAATTATTTCAAGCAAAAACTTCTCAATAAGTTCTAAGTTTTCATGGACTAATCGTTTTCTCTTCTGGTTAATCTTGGGCATAACCGCACCTCTTTAAGTAATTCTCCCAGTTCTGCTTTATATCATTAATTGCATATTTAACAACTTCATTTAAGTCTGTTTCTGGGATTCTTTCTTTAGCTTTAGATCCGTCTGAAAGCATGATATCTTTATGCGGAAAACCATGTGCATAGTTATATCTGACAACTGCTTTCCATCCACCTAAAACCATAGCTTCTAGTTGAATTACAAAATTTTTTACCTTGCCTTTCTCAATAGTAATATCTACTCTCATTCTGTCCTTATCAGACAAAGGAATGAAATAGAACTTTCTTACCAAAATTATACCAACTTTAATTTGTGTTTTTTAAGCTCCTTAGAGTTTCATCTATTAAAAATAGTGCTATTGTATTATTGTAAAAGCATAATTAAGATTAAAAGCGGGCCCGGCGGGATTTGAACCCGCGATCAACAGCTTTCTTCTAAAAAGATAGGAGGCTGCTGCCTTATCCGGGCTAGGCCACGGGCCCTATTTGATATTTATCAGAAACTTAAAAATACTTTTTGGACTAAAAATAAACAAACAATGCTGTTATTCAGCAGACACAATTTTGATTTTCTCACCTACATCGATTGCAGTGAGCAATCTCTCAGCAATGTTGGATTTTTTGCTTATTCGAACATCGCCTGCTCGTCCAGCAGTTGCTGTGAAAAGATATTCGTCTTCAACATATACCTCAACTGATTTACCAGCCATCCCTTCGCCTAAAGAGAAGATTATATGCTTGTCTGTCCTCTGAAGTTCAGCCGGTACTTCCGGTTTTATTTTAGGTCCTCTTTCTTCAAATGCTCGAACATCAATGGAAATTCCAAGGCTGTCTTCTATTTTTTCAATTGTTTTGCCTCGTTTGCCGAGTATGCGAGGAATGGTTCTGTCATCAGCCCAAATTATTGCACGAGACTCCGAAGGCATCTCGATTTCAACGTGTGCATCTCGAGTATATTTTCTAATTTCTTGTAAAACTCTATCAGCAGCAAGCTTTGTTACTGGCGCAGCAACTCTGCGCGCTCTTCCAACTGGCATTACTACGACTTCTTCTCCAAAAGTATAAATTTCATATTCTACTTTTCCAGTTTCGAAATCTCTAACTTCAATAAGAGGGCGAGCTAAATCTTCTTCATACATTCCAGTTGGAACTCTCACACTTTGAACAATCTCATAGACTTTTCCAACACCTCCATCTTTAATGAAAATAATCGTGTCGACAATTGAGGGTATCATCCCCAACTCAACTCTGCCGATCAACCTTTGAACCGCATCTATAGCTTCAGCACAATGGACAACTCCAACCATACCAATTCCGGCAAGCCTCATATCCGCATATACTTGGAAATCAGAGGTTTTTCTCATTTCATCAAAAATAGTATAATCAGGCCTAACTAACAAAAGGATCTCGGCTGTTTTCTCCATCGAGCCCTCTAATGCCCTGTATTGAGTGACTTCATCAGAGACCATCAAATCGCGCGGTTGTTCCATTGTTTTAATGATGCATCCTTTTTCTTTATAAAATTCTGCCAAGGCTGAGGAGAAAGTGGTTTTCCCGCCTCCTGGTGGCCCGGCCACTAAAATTCCCTCAGCTCGCTCCTTTAGTCTCTGCTTAAGTTTAGGGCTTAAAGTATAATCATTAAGAGTAATTTTCGCAACTGGTCTAACTGCAGTTATCTCATATCCATCTGAAAAAGGTGGTCTGGCAATTGCAATGCGCATATCTCCAAGCTGGATTACTGTTGCGCCTTTCCTTTCAATTTCAATGAAGCTGTCCTTAAATGATGCCTTTCGAGTTTCTTCAATTATCTCTCTAGCAATCCCAACTATCTCATCAGCTGCGCAAGATTGATCTCGAAGTTTAACAAATTTCACTTGTCCTGGTTTACCTCTTTTCGCAATTGGTGGAACCCCTTCTTTTAAATGCAGAGACATAGTATCTGGAGTGAAAAACTTCATTATAGAGAGCTCTTTTGCAACAGCTTTTTCAGGCTCTAAATAAATTGTCTCAATTCCATATGCTCTTGCAACTTCAGCTTGAACTTTGTCAGATGTTAGGAGCGTAGCATCCAACTTCCTTGCAAAGTCTCTTATCATCGCATCAATTTCTCCGCCTGGAGCTAACTTGATTTTCTCAAGGCTAGGTCGCTCACCAGTATACTCAAGCTCAATCTTTCCCTCATCAGCAAGTCTCCTTAGCGCTTGAAGCTCTTGTAAACCTGAATGGCCAGTTTCTCTCCCTTGATTCGCCTGGAATTCAAGTTCAGCGACAACTGGCTCAGGAACAACTATCTTTGTCTTTTCAATCTTTCCTTCTTCAATCAGCTTAGTTATCCGACCATCAACTACAACGCTGGAGTCAACCACAATTTTTTGCATTTCTTTCATTTTATATGCCCGTAGACTTCTTCTGGTTTGAATATTTGCTTTAGAACAACTTTAAACTTGCCATTTTCCAACTTGCGGTGAAAGCAAGTTTTATAACCCTTATGACAGGCTCCGCTCACTTGCTCAACTTTAAGCAGCAAAGCATTTTCATCGCAGTCAACATAGATTTCCTTAATCAATTGAAAATTTCCCGATTCTTCTCCTTTAAACCAAAGTTTCTTCCTTGATGTGCTCCAATACCAAACTTTTCCTGTTATAAGGGTCTTAATAACTGCCTCTTTATTCATAAAAGCGATCATTAAAACTTCATTTGTTATGTAATCCTGAGCAATAGCCTGAACTAACTTTTCATTTTCAATTTGAGTGGTATAATTTAATGACTCAGCTATTTTTTGAGCCTCAGAGAGTTGCATATGTGGGCCCCAAATTTACTTAAGAATTTCAATTATCTTATTGATTTCAACTTCTTCCTGAGAACCAGTTTTCATATTCCGTAAAACTATTTTGTTTTGTTTAATTTCTTTAGGACCAACAATTATTACATTGGGAATTTTAATTGCGTTTGCATAGTCTAAAATTTTGCTCAATTTCCTCCGCATTAAATCCAAATCAACAGCAATGTTTGATTCTCGCAGCCTTTGAGCGATTTTAATCGCCTCAGATCGAACTTCTTCAGCAACTGGTGCTATTAGGGCCTTTACACGCACATCTTCTGGTAATGTAACATTTTGAATTTTTACAGCCTCCATTATTCTGTCAAATCCTAGAGCAAACCCGGTTGAACCTACAGTTTCTCCACCAAATAGCTCTGCTAAGCGATAAGAACCTCCGCCACAAATCTGGCTTTGAGCTCCTAAGCCAGAAGCATATATTTCAAAAACCATGCCGGTGTAATATTCAAGCCCGCGCGCAATTCCTAAGTTAACAAAGTAGCTTTTAAGATCAAAAATTTCCAACTTTTCTAAAATCTGTTCAAACAGGGCAAGAGCTTTCAAAGCACGTGTTTTATTTTTCAAAAGTTGTTTAGCTTTATTGAGAACTTCCCCTGGTTGGCCACATAGTTCAATTAACTTCAAAAGCAAATTTTGATCTTCTGGCTTAAGCTTGAGTCCTTCAAGATGGGCTTTCAGCCCTTCAACATCGCCTTTATCAATTAAGCTCATTACTTTATCCTGATTTGCCTCTTCAACATTCGCCTCTTGCAAAATTCCTCTCAAAACCCCTAAATGCCCGACATGAACTTCAAAATTTTTAAGCCCAATTTTTTCTATCGCTTTCGATGCAAGGGCAATAACCTCTGCATCAGCCTCCGGCTCATCGCTTCCAATCAACTCCACTCCCATGTGATAGAATTGCCGCCAGCGCCCCATTTGTGGTTCCTCATATCTAAAACATGGTCCAACATAGTAGAATTTTAGCGGTTTTGGTGCTTTTTGAAAATTCTCAATATACATCCGAATAATTGGAGCTGTTAACTCCGGTCTGAGAACTACATCTCGCCCACCTTTATCTTTGAAGGTATACATCTGTTGGACTACTTGTTCGCCAGACTTTGTGGCAAAAAGCTCTAAGTGTTCAAAAACTGGGGTTTCAACTTCTCGGTATCCATAAGTTCCAAAAAGCTCTCTAACTGTCCTTTCAACATATCTTCTTTTACCCATCTCATCTGGAAGAAAATCTCTAGTACCTCGTGGGCGTGTCAGTTTCAAAAAAATCCCTATTGAACCTTAACTTCTTCAGAATGTCGTAAGTATTCCTTTAACATGTGAGGAAAAGTAGAGGCATCAACAAATCTTAAACCTAGCCTCTCTGCCCACATTCGAATTCCTTCATCGCTAGCAACAACCCCGGCATCCATCTCCTTGGCTAAGAGCAATACATCAATATCAGGAGAGCTGTCTAAAATTCCAAATCGAAGGGCATCTCTATATTTTTCTCTAAAATCCCTAATGGTTTTTCCAACTATTTCTCTTTCAATTTTCTCCCTGCTTTCCCCTTTTGTAGATAGAACAATTGACTCGGTGGCAGCCTCCCAAATGAAGTCTTCAGCGGCTTTCATACCTTTGTTCATTCGCTCGCGCATATTTGAAACATATTCATAAAGAACTTCGGAAGGAATTTTAACTTCATATCTATTCGGCGTTTTTTTAACTAACCAAGTGTCTACTTTAACTAAAACCCCTTCTCCACAAGCGTATCTGTTAATGTAGTCTCGAATTTCATTATAAACGGTTGGGAATGGAATATGGCAGCTAATATCAAGCTTAATTCTAGCTTGGGCTACCAGATCAATTATTCTTGACATTCCTTCGCAGATTTCTTTAACTCCAGCCCCTACCTCTTCACGAGCATGAACGCCTGTTAGAGCAGTTGTATCCAATACAAATCGCTGGCGAGTGACCATTATTTCACCTAAATTCTTTTAAATGATAATTGAATTTATAAAGCATAAATAAAAACTTTGTTAAAAGGGCTTAATATGTCAATATACATTAGAGAAGTTCTTAATCTCCTCATTGAAGGCAAAATAAGCTTAGAAGAAGCTGAAGAAAAGCTGAAATCAACTGGCATTAAAGAAGTCGGCAAAATTGCAAAACTTGACATATATAGACATACCAGAGCAGGCATCCCAGAAGTTGTAAATGCCGAAAATAAATCTCCCCAAGATTTTGCGAAGTTGATGATTGAAATCGCAAAGAAAAACTCGGCTGCTATCGCAACCCGTGTTGATAAAGAAAAAATAGTTGCGTTAAAAAAAGCTTTACCGAAAAATTATCAGCTTGAAACAAACCAACTCGCTCGAACAGCAGTTATACGCTCAAAAAAAGCAAAAAGAATTAAAACTGGAGGAAAAATTGGAATTTTAACTGCTGGCACGTCTGATATACCTGTTGCTGAAGAAGCAAGAGTTATCGCTGAGGAAATGGGCTGCGAAGTTTTTACAGCATATGATGTAGGAGTTGCTGGACTCCATCGGTTATTCCCCCCGCTTGAAGACATGGTTAAACAGAGTATTGATGCACTTGTGGTTGTAGCAGGAATGGAGGGAGCATTGCCCTCTGTGGTTGCAGGATTAGTTGATATTCCAGTGATCGGGGTTCCAACTTCGACTGGCTATGGTATGGGAGGAAAGGGAGAGGCCGCTTTGTTAGCTATGCTGCAATCATGTTCTCCTGGTCTCGCCATTTGCAATATTGATAACGGTTATATGGCAGCCACTATCGCAGTTAAAATCGCCAATAAAATTGCAAAAGCCAGGCTTGCTCACTGATTGGTGCTATAGCTAGCAACTTTAATTGCAAATCGAATAGAGAAGAAAAAATGAAGCAAAAATAATTTTTAGCTTATCCGGCTAATTTTTTTGTCACTCGTTGGTAAAAGTCGCTCTCAAGCTTGATAAAATAAGCATAGCTTTGTGATTTGGTAAAAATTATCTCTTTGTCATAGTTTACTTCTCTGATGTGTTGCCCATCAACTACAACTATTGCCTTCTTACCAGGCTTCAACATTCTTACTTTAATTGTACTATCAGCCGGAATAACAAGTGGTCTTGCACTTAATTTAAATGGGCATATTGGAGCAATAATGAAAGCATCAACCCGTGGATCAACAATTGGGCCTCCGGCAGAAAGAGCATAGGCAGTTGAACCTGTTGGAGTTGCTACAATTACTCCATCTGCTCTAATTTCTTCTGCAACTTGGTTGTTTATGCTTATTTCTAAGCGAAGCATTTTTGCCGGTGCGGCGGTCATTATAGCTGCTTCATTCAAGGCATCTGGCAGCCTTTCACCAGCAATTTTGACACTTAGTTTTGTTCTTTTTTCAGTAATATATTTTCCAGCAACAATCCGATTCAAGGCTTTCGGGATTTCATCAGGCATAATTTCAGTCATAAATCCTATGTCGCCAAGATGGATTCCAACAATTGGGATTTGTTTCCCTGCTAGTTGGCTCTCGGTTCTAAGTATTGTTCCATCGCCACCAATTGTTATGATTAGATCAACATCCATGTTCTTAATTGGCAGAGAAGGTCCTTTGACGGCTCTTGCTGTAATTGGATCGAAGAAAACCTCAATTTTTTTTGCTTTGAGAAAATGAAAAACTTTTTTTGTTATTTCTACCGCATTTTTAAGATCTGTTCTTGCAATAACTCCAACTTTTGAGACTTTCATTATTCCTTTCCTCACTTTGTTAACCCTAATACTTTAGTAAAAAGCTTTTTATTGGCAGCAATCAATCCAAGCTTTCTTTTGATATCGAGCTCAAATGCAAACTTACTGCCATTTGAATTGCCTATGATTCCCCCAGCTTCCTCTAGAATTAGCTTAGCAGCTGCGATATCGGTTACTTTAAGAACATCTCGCAAATCAATTACGCAATCAAGTGATCCATCGGCAACATAGCACAACTCTAATGCAACTGAACCTAAACTTCGAATTCTTTTGATAGTTCGGCACAATTTGGCCACTTTGCCCAAACTTTTGTCATTGATGTAAATGCTGCACATTGCTTCCTTTAGAGAAGATTGTTGAGAAGTCGAAATTTTTTTATTATTTAAAAAAGCACCCTTATCTTTGAATGCAAAATAAGTGTCATTTGTTTCTAAATTTTCTACAAAACCAAATTCGATATCTTCAAATAATGGAGTTCGATTGGTGCCGATACCGATTGAGACTGAGTAGAAAGGAATCCCATGGGTTGCATTTAACGTTCCATCGATTGGATCAAGCACAACAAACAATTCTGGTTGAGGCCCGACTACCAAGTTCCCAATTTCTTCGCTAATCAACAAAAAAGAGGCTAAATTCTTTTTTAAAACTTTAATCGCCGTCTGTTCGGCTACCTCATCAATTCTCAGAGTTGGAGCTCCATTCGCTCCAATCCCAACAATTTTTCCGGATTCTGGCTTTCCTAGCAATGGAGTTATTCTAATTTTAATCTCTTCTGCGATTTCTTGCGATAACTTTAACCAAGGATGCTCCAATTTAGTCCCTCTCCTGATTGTGATAATTTACAATTGAGTTTAAACAATTTGCCTTGCTAATTTAATTTTCTATTGCGAAACTTTAATAATAACTTAGACTAACTGAGTTAAATTTGGGGGCGTAATTGTGAAAAGAGTAGCTGAAGTAACTGAACTAAAAGAGGGCGGATTTGTTATTATAGATGGCGAGCCCTCTCGCATAGTATCTATCCAAACATCAAAAACTGGCAAACACGGCTCAGCAAAATCTAGAGTTGAAGCTATAGGAATTTTTGACAATCAGAAGCGAAGCATAGTGAAACCAGTTGATACAAAAATCGATGTTCCTATAATTGAGAAAAAATCAGCGCAAGTTGTTGCGCTTATGGGAGAGAAGGTTCAACTGATGGACTTAGGGACATATGCTATATTTGAAGCCCCGATAGTAGATGAAGTTAAGGGAAAATTAGCAGCTGGTGTTGAAGTTGAATATTTAGAGGCGCTGGGCAGGCGCAAAATCTTGCGAACAAAATAAATGTAAATAAAATGATTTATTCATTATCATAAATTTTTATTAAATTTTAGATTCCTAGTTAAGAACTCTCAAAACTTTTGAGGGAAAATTTTGGAACTTCCTACTCTTCCTCCACTTCGTTTTGTAAATGCAGGATATAGTTTAGATGAAGCAGATGTTGCAATTCTAGGAGTGCCCTTTGATTCTACCGTATCATATAGACCTGGCGCAAGGTTTGGTCCACGTGGAATCCGTGAGGCAACATGGAACCTTGAGGATTACATATTAGAGCTAGATGTAAATTTAGCAACTGACATTAAAATTTCAGACTGCGGAGATGTAGATGTTATTCACGGTAATCTTGCCAAAACAATTGATCAAGTCGAGACTATAGTTTCTGCCCTACAAAAGAGGAAGCTAGCAATAGGAGTTTTAGGAGGAGAGCACTCGATGACGTACCCGGTAGTAAAGGCTCTATCCAAAAAGCATGATTTTGGATTTATTCAGTTTGACGCTCATTTTGACTTAAGAGACGAATATTTAGGGGAAAAGCTATCGCATGCTACAGTGATGAGAAGAATCTCAGAAATAATCAACCCAGAAAACATGGTTCAAATTGGGATTAGATCCGCTAGTATTGATGAAAGAGAGTTTGCTGACAAACTTGGCAGCCATATTTTTACTATGCAACAAATTGAAAAACTTGGAATTTATAAAATAGCTAAAAATGCTGTCAAAATAATGAAAAATATGGACTTTATCTATGTGAATATAGATATCGATGTACTTGATCCTGCCTTTGCACCTGAAGTAGGTTGTCCTGAACCAGGTGGCTTAACAACACGTCAACTTTTAGATGCAATAAATGTAATTGGCAAAATTGGAATTGATTCATTTGATGTTGTTGAAGTTTCTCCAACTTATATAGGCGGGATTACTGCTGTTGCTGCTGCGCGAGTAGTCTTTAACATTTTGGGTACAATTGCAAAAAACAAGAGTTAATTAAATGTGAAAAGAATGGCAAAAAAGCACGTGCTGAGACCTGTTGAGCACGTTCAAATTACAGGTGTTCTTACAGTTGATCAATTAGTTAAAAAAATGGCTGGTTCAGGTGCATTCGGAGCTGGTCGGTTATCTGAAGCAGTAGATGTTTTCACAGAAATGGTCAAAGACCGTGAAATGACTAAAATTTTGGGCTTAGCTGGAGCCATGGTTCCTGCTGGTATGAAGCAACTTATTGTTAAGTTAATTAGAGACGAATGGATTAATGTAGTTGTTACGACTGGTGGGAACTTAGTCCATGATTTAGTTGAAGCATTTGGCGGGAGACACTATAAAGGAACATGTTTTGCTGACGATACGAAACTAAGAGCAGATAAAATAAATCGGATCTATGATGTGTTTTTGCCAGATTCATATTTTGTATTATTTGAAAAAAAGATTCATAAAATTTTTGATGACATTAAGAAAAGGGAATTATCAATTCGTGAACTATTAACTGAAATCGGCAAACGATTAAAAGATTCGAACTCCATCTTGAAGGCAGCAGCTGATTGTGATGTGCCAATATTTTGTCCAGCTCTATCCGATTCCATAATCGGGCTTCAGCTGTGGCTTTATACTCAAGAAAAAAAATTGAAAGTTGATGCATTTAGAGACATGCATGAGCTTATAGAAATTTGTTATGCCGCAAAGAGGGCAGGCGGGATATTTTTAGGTGGAGGGGTTCCAAAAAACTTTATTTTGCAGGCAATGTTAGTTACTCCTAAAGGTGGCTATGACTGTGCAATTCAAATTACTATGGATCGGGCAGAAACCGGTGGTCTCAGTGGAGCAACATTAGAAGAAGCTATTTCATGGGGCAAAATAAAGGCTAGAGCTAAGCGCGTGACGGTTATAGGTGATGTAACATTAATTTTTCCGATTATAGTTGCTGCTGTTAATGAAAGACTCTCAATCGTTCATTGAAATTATATTTTGTTACTATTTTTTTGTGCGGAAAATTTTATAACTAATGTTATAAAGTAATAAAACGCAAGATAGAATAGTGATTAAAGTGGCCCATAGAATTTCTTCTATTCCTCATAAGGAACCTGTTAAGCCGATGAAAATTTTTAAAAAAATGGATATAAGTCAATTTATAAATGCATTAGGTGATGCAAGAGCTTTTAATGCAGGAAGGTTGTATGAAGCAGCTAGAATTTACAAAAAAATACTAACTGATAAGGAAATTGACATTACTTTAACTCTAGCTGGTGCCATGGTTCCAGCTGGTCTCCACGGGATATTTGCTGACATGATAAAAAATAACTTTATAGATGCGATATACTCTACTGGGGCGAATATCTTCCATGATCTACACATATCTTTAGGTCATCCATTTTTTAAGGGAGATTTTAGGGAAGATGACAAAGAATTGCGAAAAGCTGGATTGGAAAGAATCTATGATGTTCTTGTTCCAGCCGAGTCATTAATGGCGGGTGATGTATTCACCTATGAATATGTATGCCCTCGAATTGCTAGGGAGTGTCAAAAGCACGGCCATCTTTAAACTGCTGAGTTTCATTACTTTTTAGGGAAATACGTTGATGAATATGTGAAAGATGATGAATTAAAAAACAATTCAATCTTGGTTCAAGCTTATAAAAGTGAAGTGCCAATTTTCTGCCCTTCACCTGGCGATTCAACAATTGGAATGGATTTAGCTAGATATAGCGCACAAAATTCAGATTTACCTATTACAATAGATCCAAATAAGGATGTGCTCCAGACTGCAGCATTGGTTTATGTTAGCAAAAAAACAGCAGGAATAGAAATTGGAGGTGGAGCACCAAAAAACTTTTTCATGCAAACTCAACCAATGATCCAAGAAGTATTAGGCCTAAAAAAAGCCGGACATGATTATTTTATTCAAATCACTACTGATTCACCTCAATGGGGCGGGCTCTCAGGTGCAACACCTCAAGAAGCAATTTCTTGGGGAAAACTTCACACAGAGGCTCGTAACGTTGTAGTATATTGCGATGCAACCATTGCAATGCCTTTAATTTATGGCTATGCCTTAAATGAGGTTGAAAAAAGGGAAGAAAAAAGATTGTTCTCTAGAATAAACAATGCAGTAGAAATCTTTAAATCAGACTTTAAAAAAGGACTATAGGAGCGCTAATTTTTGAGATTAAAAAAATCGACTGGACTTATTGTTGCTCTTGATACTTTTTCTAAAGCAAAAGCAATTGCTGTTGCAAAAGTTGTTTCTGATTATGCTGATGCATTCAAAATTGGATATCCTCTTTTGCTTGATAATACTTTAGAGATTATTGCTGATTTAAAAAGAGTTTCAAAGTTTCCAATTATAGTTGATATAAAACTTGCCGATATACCTGAAATAGTTGGCAATATTGCTCGCAGATTAGTTGCAAGTGGTGCAGACGGAATTATTGTTCAAGGATTTGTTGGACCTGATTCAATTAGGGCAGCCGTAGATTCATCTAAAGGGATAGATATTTTTGTTGTTGCTGAAATGAGCAATCCTGGCGCTGAGTTGTTTTTGAAAAAAGAGGCAATTAAAATAGCTAAGCTTGCAAAGTTTTTAAGAACAAGAGGAATAATTGCTCCAGCCACGAGGCCTGATGAAATAAAAAAGCTGAGAAAAATTGTAGGCAATGACTTTTTTATTTTAAGTCCAGGGATTGGCCCTCAAGGTGGTTCAATAAGGCAAACGGTGAAGGCAGGAGCTGATTTCGTAATTATTGGTCGTGCGATTCTGCAGGCAAAGAATCCGGCTAAAGCAGCCGAAAATATTGTAAATGAAATCAAATCAATAAAATAATGACCAATGATGAGCTACTGGTATGATTGATGATTATCTCTGTGAGCCCTGAGGTCAATATTTTTATCTCGCGAAGAAATTTTACCTACCTTTAGGTTCTAGATCTTTATTTAGATAATCTAGCATAAATTTATTCAATCAATTTCTCTTTGAGGATTTACTAAACATCAAACTTTAAAAATCTAACAATTGATAACCTTAAAATAAGAAATCTTGGGAATACGCACATTTTTCGAAAAGTTTTTTGCGAAGAGTTCATAATTATAAACAATAACTTAAAGTCAGTGCTAGATATGCCGCCAGAAGTTGAAGAAACAGCATTGGTAGAGACAATTTCGGAAAGCGAGCTCTTTGATAGCAATGGTAGCTTACTTAAGACTAAAGGAAAGCTCCTAAAGAAATCCCAAAAGGGCGAAATTTACGGGGTTAAAGGAATTCCAGAGCTTTTGTATCTAGTTTTAAAGCCTGAGTTTAGTGCACCTGAAAAAACAATTGTTGAGCGCATAAGAAAGATAATATTTACCGAATCTAAAACTGATTTAGACCAAATTTATGACTTTGAGGAGAAGAAAAGTCTACTTACGGGAGAACTTACACGGCATTTTAATGAAATTGGGGGAGATATCCCGGCTGGACGAAGAAAGGAAATCATCGATTATTTAGTCTCCGATATGGTTGGATATGGGCCCCTTGATACTTTGCTTTCAGATGATGAGCTTGAAGAAGTAATGGTTATTGGAACAGGCAAGCCAGTATATGTGGCCCATAGAAAATTTGGAACTTGTTTAACAAACATAATTTTTGAAAATGACACCGATGTAGTTAAAATTATAGATAAAATAGCGAGACCACTTGGCAGAAAGATTGACCTTCAAACTCCTCTCCTAGATGCTCGTTTACCGGACGGTTCGAGAGTTAATGCCACAATGCCTCCAATTTCACTTGGAGGTCCGACTCTAACTATTCGAAAGTTCAGAGTGGATCCCTACACCATTGTTGATCTGCTTAATTTCAAAACGATAAGTCTCGAGTTAGCTGCGTTTTTATGGGTCTGCGCTGAAGGATTGCAAAGGCGGCCAGCAAGCATCTTGGTAGCCGGGGGCACGGGCTCTGGGAAATGCTTAGATGGACAAGAAAGTGTACTTTTAGCAAATGGCTCCTTAAAACAAATTGGCGAAATAGTTGAAAGAATGTGTGAGAAATATCAAGATAGAATCGTCAAAATAGATGATGGATATTATCTCGAGGTGCCTGAGTCTTTAGAAGTATTTACATTCGATCCAGTGGAGGCAAAAATAAAAAGTGCTACTGTTTCAAAACTTTGGAAATTAAAAGCTCCGCATCATCTAATAAATATTAAAACGGAATCAGGTAGAAGTGTCACAACAACATTTGAACACCCATTCTTTACTGTTTTTGATGGCAAAATTTCCAAAATTAGAGCTGATAAGCTTAAAGAAGGTTCATTTGTTGCAATTCCTAGAATTTGTAAGACTATCACCAACTCAAAAAAATCTATCTTTGAACTTTTACAAAACAATCAAATTATCTATATTAAATGTAAAGAAAAATTTGTTACAAAATTGTTTAAAAATTTGTTATTTAAATTTAAAACTTACAAAAATATATCTACTGCTCTACAACTTAAGCGCGGTAGATTAGATAGTTGGAGAAAAAGCAAAAAATTTCCTATAATTCACTTTGTTAAATTAATTGAGTTAGCGAATATCTCTAAAGAAAAAGCTTTAGGAGGAATTTTAGGGCTAACCACGAAAAATTATAACACTCTTGTTAAAATTAAAACTTTAAGTCCAGAGGTATTCCGAATTGCAGGTCTCTTAGTTAGCAGTGGTCATCTTTACAATCGTTCAATGAGAGTTTTTAATTCCAACAGACAGCTTTTGAGTGAAGTTCGAGATCTGGTGTATAAAGCATTTGGCATTAGAGGAAAAATGGTTTACCTTGGAGCTAGGGCCTCCTATTTTGAAGTTAACTCTAAGGTAATAGCTGTGATATTTGCAAACATCTTTAACATCCCAAAAAATATTTCGAAGTCTGATATTGTTGATCTCCCTGTTACTATAATGAGTGCACAAAGTGATTGTTTAGCCGCATTTATAAGCGGGCTATTTGATGCAGAGTGTGGAGTAGAAGAAGATAATGAGATAATATTCCATTCTGCTAGCAAGCAAATGCTTGAAAAATTGCAATATGCATTTTTAAGATTTGGCATTCATTCTCGTTTACATACAAGAACTACTCGGAATAAAATTTATTATAGACTTTCCATTTCTGGTCAAGAGAATATCTCAATATTTCTAAGGCAATTTAAATATTGTAAAAATATTACTAAACTCAAAAAGAAAAAATCAAACACTAACATTGATGTAATCCCAAACGTATGTACTTCATTAAGTAATCTCATAAGAGAGTTTAAATTAACTCATGCTGATTTAGCTCCAAAAACTGCTATTTCTCAGCATCTCTTTGGATTTTATACACAAAGTAAATGGTTACCTTCCAGAAATTCTTTGCAGAAAGTAGTAAAAGCATTTAAAGGTTTTGCTAAATTCAATTTGTTAACCGATGGAAGCGGGGTTATGAACTCAGTACATGAAGCTCTTAATGATCTAGAAGCACTTGCAGATTCTGATGTGCTTTGGGATAAAATAGAGAAGGTAAAAATTGTCAAATCAAAATCGAAATGGGTTTATGATTTAACTGTTGATGGAACCCACTCATTTATTGCTGGTTCTGGTGGTTTAATTGTTCATAATACAACCACTATGAATTGTTTGGCAAACTTTATTCCCAAAGATACTCGGGTTGTTTCAATTGAAGATACAGCTGAGCTTCAGCTCCCACTTGAGCACTGGATTAGATTCGAAACAAGGCCACCTAATATTGAAGGCAAAGGAGAAATTACAATGGATGATTTATTGAAGAATACGCTCAGAATGAGACCAGATAGAATTATTGTCGGTGAAGTGCGAGGAGGCGAGGCTAAAACTTTATTTGCTGCTATGCATGTTGGAACTCGGGGTTGTTTAGGTACAGTTCATTCAAATTCAGCTCATGAAACAATTTCTCGATTATTGAATCCTCCAATGAGTGTGCCTGAAATAATGATTCCTACTTTAAATTTAATAACTATGCAACACAAGTTTTTCTCGCGCGAAAAAGGGTTGATTCGAAGAATAACTGAAGTGGCTGAAGTTGGGGGAATAGAAAAAGGTCGCGTTCAGCTCAATAGGCTTTACGAGTGGAATGCACAAGCAGACACTATTAATCCAACCATCGTACCAAGCCGAATATATAATGAAATATTTGAGCACAGCAGTTTGAGTCGAGAAGCATTTGATGAAGAAGTCAACCGGCGAAAAATAGTTTTGACTTGGATGCAAAAAAAAGGTATTCGAGATGTTAAATCTGTAGGTTTGACTTTCCACCAGTACTACTTAGATCCAATTGGGTTTAGCAAGAAAATTTCAAAGGAGCTTTAGAATTAATATTTTAGCTTTAAACTGGCGAAAGATTAGACTTTCTAATGAAGTTTGTTTGACCTATTTATAGCAACCAAAATGAAGTTTGGTTTCTTTTGGAGAAGTGCTTAGAATAATATTCAAGCTAGTTGTTTTCTAGTTTTTTAATCCTACATTTACATTTCATAAATATGTCAGACAGTCAGACACATTTGGATTGGTATCTCAAAATTTTTGCATAAACCTATTATATTACAGTCTTTAAATATTTCTGAAAGATAAATATGAAAAATTCTGTTGAAGCCAAAGTTCCTCCGGCTCCTCAACCTTCAGCCGAAGTAAAAATTTTAGAGAGTTATGACCATGTTAAAATACTGCAAACTAAGGAGGATCTATCTCTAGTTTATGAAATTCCACTCCCACTGCTTTCGCCTGAAGAGATGAACCTGCTTAAAAAAATAAAGGATATTGCTATTACAAATATTGAGATTGATCCTTATTCAATTCCTGACATTCAAAAAAGAAAAGCTGTATTTTTAGAGAAAGTAAAAGAAATTATTGAAGCTCATGCACCAGAACTCCTTAAGGATAGGCAAGAATTAATTGCTGGAATAGCAGTCCGTGACATGGTTGGATATGGGCCCCTTGATTTGCTTCTAGCAGACGATAACCTTGAGGATATTTTAGTTATAGGAACTAATAAACCAGTTTATGTCGTTCATAGAAAATTCGGCAAGTGTAAAACTAGAATTATTTTTAATAGCGACAGCGAGGTAAGAGAGATAATTGATCGAATTGCTCGGTCAATAGGTAGGACAGTTGATCCGCTATCTCCTCTCCTAGATGCCCGTTTACCGGACGGTTCGAGAGTTAATGCCACAATGCCTCCAATTTCACTTGGAGGTCCGACCATATCTATCAGAAAATTTAGAGAAGACCCCCTTACGATTACTGATTTAATAAGATTTAACACATTGACTTCTGAAGTAGCTGCACTTCTATGGGTCTGCGTTGAAGGATTAAAGGTCAAACCAGCAAACATTATATGTGCAGGCGGTTCTACTTGTGGAAAAACCACGACAGTGAATTGCCTTGCTGCATTTGTTCCTGAGCCAGAGCGAATAGTTACTATTGAAGATACAGCTGAGCTAAAACTTCCACTCAGGCACTGGATTAGATTCGAAACAAGGCCGCCTAATATTGAAGGCAAAGGAGAAATTACAATGGATGATTTATTGAAGAATACGCTCAGAATGAGACCAGATAGAATTATTGTCGGTGAAGTGCGAGGAGGCGAGGCTAAAACACTTTTCGTGGCAATGAACACAGGCCACGATGGTTGCATGGGTACAATCCATGCAGACTCAGCTTCAGAAGTAATTACTAGATTAACAAATCCTCCAATGAATGTTCCTGAAATAATGATTCCT
Source organism: Methanobacteriota archaeon (assembly GCA_024860865.1). Lineage (GTDB taxonomy): Archaea > JACRDV01 > JACRDV01 > JACRDV01 > JACRDV01 > JACRDV01. The sequence goes on from JACRDV010000090.1 coordinate 16,829, forward strand.
GCCTTAGATTTGATTGTAATGCAACAGAAGTTTCAATATTCTGATGGCAGCACTTTCCGGCCAATCACAGAAATAGCCGAGATAGCAGGCATGGAGGGGGGGCTCACTCAATTGAATAGAATCTACAGGTGGAGTCCAAGAACTAATTTGCTCCAGGCAACTGGGGTTCTTTCTGGCTTTAAAATTGAGTTAGCTAACTTTAAAGGATGGTCTACTGAGCAAGTAGATGAGGAAATTCAAAAGCGAAAAGTAGTTTTAGAATGGATTATAAAGAAAAAAATCAGAAAAGTTACTGAAGTTGGTAGGATAATTCAGGCTTACTATCAAGATCCAAGTTCAATTTATTCAAAAGCTTCGAAATAAAAGATCGTGAGACCATGGAAAATGAAGAAGAAGGGGCTGTTGCAAAAACCTTAAGGAAAATTGGAGATACAGTTATAACTGGTCTTGAAAAAACTGGTAGAGTAACTAGTGAAATAGTAATTCGAAAGCCAACAAAAGAAGAAATCACCGCTTCAGAGAGAGTCCATGAGAAAGAGGAGAAAAAGAAAACCGCACGAATGAAAAGAATCAGAGAAATCGAACGCCGCCATGTGGTTACACCTGAAGAAGAATTCGAAAGAATTGAGCTTGAAAGGCCTTTAACTGAGCGACTTAGCGGCGTGTTTTATCGGCCATTTAGGTCATCAGCTGAGAGATTCTCTAGATTTTTCACAGGGTTGGATGAGGACCTTTATAAGGCGAATATGCGAATTCCCATGATTCAATACATTGCCTTTATAATGGGAGTTGGTATTTTAGCGGGAATTGGTGTAGGTATTGCTGTTGCAATATTTATGACGCCAATTTTTGCACTACCAGTTGGTGCAATGGCAGGAGTGATTGCTCTTTTTTTTGGTAGAAGTTATCCCAAACAGGTTGCAAAAGCTAGATCAGCTGAAATTAATAAACAAATTCCATATGCACTGCGACACATGGCAACTCAATTAAGCGCAGGGATTGGATTATTTGAAACGATGGTGACCGTTGCAAAGTCAAACTATGGAGCCTTCTCTGAAGAATTTGAAAGAGCTATCGCTGATGTTGAAAGAGGCCTTAGTACTGAAGAAGCATTTAAAAGATTGGAAGAAAGAGTCGAATCAGATGCGCTTAGTCATACACTAAGAAACATCACAAGATCCTTGAGAACAGGTGGCGATTTAGCTAAGACTCTTTCTATGTTAGCTGATGAAGTTGCATTTGAACTTAGAATGAAGCTAAGGGATTATGCTCAAACGCTCAACACATATGGGTTAATTTACTTATTTATTGCTGCTGTTGGACCAGTCATGTTTATGGCCTTATACATTGCTATCTCAGCCATTACAAAAACATTAATGTTTCCGGTAGGGCTTCTTGCGATTATCTACCTGCTTGGAATGCCATTTATGATCGGTTTTTTCATGACTATGATTAAACGTGCCGAACCAAAGATTTAGTGAGCAATATGCCAAAACTGCGAGCAACTAATCTGTTTGAAAAAATTGTTGGTTTTATTGAAAAATATTTTCCAGATAAATTCATCAGCAATATAGATTCAAAGCTCGAGCTAACAGGTATACCTTTATCAGCATCAGAGTACACGGCAATTATGTTAATAATTTTAATTATAGCCACACCCTTTGCATTATTTTTGAACATAATTGCGGGATTGATTGTACCAGTTGCAATAATCGGAGTGATGATATTCCTTGTGCCATCATTCATTCGTAGCAGGAGGATTACTGAAATTGAAAAATCTTTACCAGATGTTTTTCATGAAATGGCGCTTACGCTAAGAGCCGGAGTTGCAATTGAAGGAGCAATGGATGATATAGCAACAGCAGACTATGGTCCCATCTCTGAGGAATATCGGAAAGCCTTGTTAGAGATAAGGCGAGGGCGTCCGATTGAAAAAGCCTTCATTGGACTTGAGAGACGTGTTGGCTCAGCTGAGTTAAAAAGGGCTGTCAGTATGTTAGTCAGCGGAATAAAAAGAGGGGCCTCACTCTCGGATGTGCTAGAGGCGATTTCTATGGACATTCGAGAGACCAGGAGAATAGAGCGAGAGCGCGCAGCCACGACTATGATGCAGGCAATGTTTATTTTAGTTGCCTCAGCAGTTGCTGCTCCAGCAGCAATTGGAATTATCACTTCTATAACCAAGCTTTTTTCAGCTATAGGCGAAGTAGTATATCCTGTTAGTGAAATTTCAAAAATTTTACTTGTTTATTGCGGTATTCAAGGTTTTATGAGCGGTTTGTTAATTGGAGTAATCCGATATGGAAAGCCTCAAAGGGGCTTAGGATATGCTATCCCTATAGCACTCGCTGCGATTGTTATCTATACGGGAGTTCGAATAGGTTTCACGAAATTTCTGGGGATTTAAATGGCGACTCTTTTTAACGAGGAAAGCGGACAAACTGCACTTGAAGTTTTGCTGATAACTGCCACGCTATTAGCATTAGTCAGTTTCTTAGCTGCCCTATCAGGCTCTTGGTTCAAGGATTTAAAAAATACCACATCAAATAAGATGAACTACTGGCGCAATGAAACAATTCGCAGATTAACTGGCTAAATAATATTGTGCATAAGAACATCTTTTCTGATAACTTAAAATGGTTTATTAATTTTTTAAATTAGAGGAGAAACTTTGTGGAAATTGAACTAGTAGCAATTTTTCTCGCTTTGTTAGGGGTTAGTGTCGGTGCATATACTGATTTTAAAAAGGGAATAATTCCAAATACAGTAACCCTTCCGTTAATTGGATGTGGTATAACTTTACACTTAATTAAAGGATACTTACTTTTAAGTTGGCAGATTGCTGTTAGCGGAGTTATTGGTGCTGGAATCGCTTTTGCATTTGGCTACTTGTTTTGGCTTGCAGGCGGTTGGGGGGGCGGAGATGTTAAATTGATAACTGCACTTGGAGCATTACTTCCGGTCTATCCCAGTTCTCTTAAAAACATGTTTTTGCCGATAATTGCACCATATTCGTCTAATTATCCAGCATTCGCCATTACAATATTTTTAAACAGCATTTTTGGAATTTTTCCGCTAATTTTAGCTTATGTGGTTTATGTTTGTATTAAGCGACCAAATCTTTTAAAAGAAATGATTCAACCCTTTAAAACATTTAGAAAATACGTTGAAGTGCCAATAGTTTTAATTGCAGCAGGAATGGTTGGAGCACTTGCTGGGAGATTTTTTAATTCAAACTTATTTTATATTATTGCTCTCTTTCTTTCTGTGGCACTTTTTTTGGTTCCATCATTGCTGAGATTGGTTATTTCTGCGCCAATAACTGCATATACTTTTTTTAAAGATCCACTTGGTATAGGGGTAATTTTTATTAGGATTCTTGCATTTGTGCTTGGGATAGCTCTTCTAATCAAAGGTTTGAGTGTGCTTAGAGAAAATGTTCTAAAAGTTGAGATCCCGATAACTGATCTAAAGGAAGGAGCAATTTCAGCCGAATGGATATATATGGAAGGGGAGTTGGTCAAAAAAGATGTTGGTTTTAGTTTGTCGGCTTTAAAACAAGCCATTGAGAAAAGGGATTTCATTGCAATTAAATCGCTTTTTCGGCCTAAAGTCTATGAAAAAATCTTGGCAAATCCAAGGGTTGCGGCTGGGTTAACAGCAGAAGAAATCGATGAACTTCAAAAATTAGTTAAATCTGGAAAACTAGAAAATAGGATTAAAATTAAGAAAGGGATTCCCTTTGGACCGAGTATATTGTTGGGTCTCTTAATTTCGATAATATTTGGGGATATCTTTTGGTGGCTAATAAGCCGTTAAAATCTCTTAGAACAGACGGTCAGATCAGTTTGGAGTTTTTGATTATTTTAGCCCTAGTTTTTGCGCTAATTGCAAGCATAAGTGCACCCCTGGCCCACCAAGCAAGACTTTATTCTGAAGATGTTTCTAAAGTTTCAGAAGTAAGAATGTCATTAGAAACAATAAGCACAGCAGTTGATCTTACAGGTGCAAATGGTATTGGTGCTCGGAGAGCTGTTCGAGTTCATTTTCCAGAGAATGTAACTGTTGTTTTACCATTTAACAGGACAAAAATTCTCTCTTTAAGAGTTACTCTTGGTGATGGTAATAAAACTACTATAACAAAAAACACAAAGTATTACATTAGAGGGAAGTTAAATGTTTCAAAGGGTTGGCGCAACGTGAAAGCAGAATGTACCTTAAATAATACTGGTTATCCTGTGGTGGAAATTACTTCAACCTCAGCATAATACCCTTAATCTATACCCTTCCTTTACTAAAAAATCTGGATTTGGATAAATTGCTTCTCCCTTTTCGTTAAATATTGTAATAACTCTAACTTTTTCTTTTTTTTCAATTTCTTCAATAGATTTGTTAGTAAAATCTTTCTTAACTCTAACCAGTTTGATTTTTGGGTAGCCTTTCTGAACAAAACTTGGGGAAGTAATTTTTAATTCACCCGCTTCATACTTTTTCCATAAAATTTTGACAATACGCTCGGCTGCTTTACCATCTCCAAAAGGAGTTCTTAGTTGTTTAATGTTATCTAGGATTTTTGGTTCAATCATTTTATTTGCTAACTTTATTATTAAGTTAGGATTGTAGCCGGCCAGACCATAAAAAGAATTTAATCCTTCTGGGCGCTCTGTGTTTTCTCGCAATATAACTCCTGGTACCTTAAAAACTGTAATTTCCTCTGCTAGGCCTCCAGAATCGCTGACCACTAGCTTGGCTTGGCTGAGCAATTTTAGAAAATCCAAATAGCCAAGGGGTTTAGTTAATTTTACGTGGTTTGCATTCTCTAATTGCTTCTTTAATCCAAATTTGTTTAAGCGCTCTTCAGTTCTAGGGTGGACTGGGAATACGATTAGAAATTTATTTAATGAAA